>JAGNPA010000093.1 GCA_017989885.1 Aquabacterium sp. | reverse complement strand
GGTGTAAATCACCCAGGGAATCGTGTTGAAGCTGACGTGACCATGCTGACCGGCAATGCGCTCGGCCACGGCCACACCTTCTTCTTCAGCCTTGTGCGCCAGCATCGGGCCACGCACGACGTCACCGACCGCCCACACATTGGGCAGATTGGTCTGGCAGTCGTCGTTGACCACGATGGCGCCACGCTCATCGAGTTGCAAACCCACGGCTTCGGTGTTCAAGCCAATGGTGTTAGGCACGCGGCCGATCGAGATGATCAGCTTGTCGCATTCCAGCTTCTGCTCGGCGCCCTTGGCGTCCGTGTAGGCCACGGTCACGCCCTTCTTGGCGGCCTTGATCTCGCCGATCTTCACGCCCAGTTGCAGGTTCAGGCCCTGCTTGACGAAGATCTTCTGAGCTTCCTTGGCCACCTGTTCGTCCACGGCCGCCAGGAAAGTCGGCATGGCTTCCAGCACGGTGACTTCTGCGCCCAGACGGCGCCAGACCGAGCCCATTTCCAGGCCGATCACGCCCGAGCCGATCACGCCCAGCTTCTTGGGCACGTCGCCAATGGCCAGCGCGCCGTCGTTCGACAGGATCTGCTTTTCATCGAAAGGCGTGCCAGGCAAAGCGCGGGCGTTCGAGCCGGTGGCCACAATGATGTGCTTGCCGACCAGGGTCTCGGCCTTCTCGCCAGCGACGGCGATTTCGTAGCCGCCTTCCACAGCCTTCACGAACGAGCCGCGCCCGTGGAAGAAGCTGACCTTGTTCTTCTTGAGCAGGTACAGGATGCCGTCGTTGTTCTGTTTGACGACAGCGTCCTTGCGGGCAATCATCTTGGCCACATCCATTTTCAACTCGCCCACGGAGATGCCGTGGTCAGCGAAGTGGTGCGACGCGTGGTCGAAGTGTTCGGACGATTGCAGCAGGGCCTTGGACGGGATGCAGCCCACGTTCGTGCAGGTGCCGCCGGGGGCAGCGCCGCCCTTGGCATTCTTCCACTCGTCGATGCAGGCAACCTTGTTGCCCAGTTGGGCTGCACGGATGGCGGCGATGTAGCCGCCGGGGCCGCCGCCGATGACGATGACGTCGAATTGATTGGACATGATGTGGTGGTGTTCAGCAGGTTGAGTCGGGATCATTCGTCCGGAACGAAGATCCACAGCAGGATGTAAAGCAGCAGGCCTGCACCCCAGAACAGAAACAGCAAGGCAAACGCCATGCGCCAGACCCAGGACTCCATCCCGGTCAGGCGCGCCACGCCGCCACACACGCCGCCCAGCCATCGGTCATCACGCGAACGCCGCAGGCGGTTCACGCTCGACAGCACCGGACCACCCAGCGGCGGCGTCACGCCACCCTGGATGATGCGTGTCTTCAGCTGCTGAAACTCTTCTTCATTGATCACGCCGCGATCGCGCAGCGTAGCCAGACGTTCAAGCTCATCAGCGTGTGACATGGTGGACTCTCTCTGTGGGTGATTGCAGGTTCCGAGCGGACCCTTGTGAGGTCCGCCCGGCCGCAAAACTCAAAAATCAGATGTCGAACAGCAGGCGCGACGGATCTTCCAGCGCCTCCTTCATGGCCACCAGACCCAGCACGGCTTCGCGGCCGTCGATGATGCGGTGGTCATAGGACATGGCCAGATAGTTGATCGGGCGCACCACGACCTGACCGTCTTCCACCACGGCGCGGTCCTTGGTCGCGTGCACGCCCAGGATGGCCGACTGCGGCGGGTTGATGATCGGGGTCGACAGCATGGAGCCGAAGGTGCCGCCGTTGGAGATCGAGAACGTGCCGCCGGTCAGCTCTTCCAGACCCAGCTTGCCGTCACGCGCCTTCTGGCCGAACTCGGCGATCTTCAGCTCGATTTCCGCGAAGGTCATCTGGTCGGCATTGCGCAGCACCGGCACCACCAGGCCACGGGGCGAGCCCACGGCCACGCCGATGTCGAAGTAGCCGTGGTAGACGATGTCGCTGCCGTCCACCGACGCGTTGATCACAGGGTACTTCTTGAGCGCGTGCACCGCGGCCTTGACGAAGAAGCTCATGAAGCCCAGCTTGACGCCGTGTTCCTTCTCGAACTTCTCCTGGAACTTCTTGCGCATGGCCATGACCGGGGCCATGTTCACTTCGTTGAAGGTCGTCAGGATGGCATTGGTGGCTTGCGACTGCAGCAGACGCTCGGCCACACGGGCACGCAGACGGCTCATCGGCACGCGCTGCTCAGGACGCTCGCCCAGGCTCGGGCCGGAGGACGGAGCCTGAACCGGCGGCAGTGCCTTGGTGGGCACGCCCGTGGGGATGGCGGGTGCGGCCGGCGCAGGCGCAGCGGCCTTGGCACCACCGGCCACAGCGGCCAGCGCATCACCCTTGGTCACACGACCGTCCTTGCCGGAGCCGGCCACCTGAGACGCGCTCAGGCCGGCCTCGGCCAGCAGCTTGGCCGCAGCCGGCATGGCCACATCGCCCTTGCTGCCACCCACGGCGACTGCGGGCGCAGCGGCAGGCTTGTCGAGTGAGGCGACGGCCTTGACTTCGAGCGGGCTGACCGCAGCGGAGCCCTCAGTGTCGATGAGGGCGATGATTTCATCACTGCCGACGGTATCGCCATCGTTCTTGACGAGTTGGGCCAGCACACCTGCGGAAGGTGCGGGAACTTCGAGCACGACCTTGTCGGTCTCGATCTCGATCAGGATTTCATCCACCGCGACGACTTCGCCGGGTTTCTTCTTCCAGCTCAGCAGCGTGGCTTCTGCCACCGACTCGGACAACTGAGGAACCTTGACTTCAATGATTGCCATGATGTGTATCTCCTGTTGCGGTCACTGTTGGCGTGCCCTGCCCGTCTGGCGCCCTGCGCGGGCCACCTGCTCGGACGGGGTCACAGGCACGCCTGGACCGCCAAAACCTTACTTGTTGAGAACGAAGCCCTTGAGCTTGGCGAATGCCTGGTCCAGCAATGCCTTCTGCTGTTCCTGGTGCAGGTGGGCATAGCCCACTGCCGGCGAAGCGGATGCAGGACGACCTGCATAGCCCAGCTTCTGGCCTTCAGCCATGTTCTCGTGGATGTAGTGCTGCACAAAGAACCAGGCACCCTGGTTCTGTGGCTCGTCCTGGCACCACACCAACTCGCTCAGGTTGGGATACTTCTTCAGTTCTGCAGCGAATGCCTTGTGCGGGAAGGGATAGAGCTGCTCCACACGGACGATGGCCGTGTCGAACGACTTCTTCTCGGCGCGCTTCTTGACCAGGTCGTAGTAGACCTTGCCCGAGCAGCAGATCACGCGCTTGACCTTCGAGGTGTCGATGGCCTCGTCGACCTCACCGATCACGGTGCGGAACTCGCCGCGCGTGAACTCGATCAGCGGCGACGTGGCGTCCTTGTTACGCAGCAGCGACTTGGGCGTCATGATGACCAGCGGCTTGCGGAACAGGCGCACCATCTGACGACGCAACACGTGGAAGATCTGGCTGGCCGTGGTTGGCTGCACGATCTGCATGTTGTTGTCGGCAGCCAGCTGCATGAAGCGCTCCAGGCGGGCCGAGCTGTGCTCTGGGCCCTGGCCTTCGTAGCCGTGCGGCAGCATCATCACCAGGCCGTTGGCACGGCCCCACTTCACTTCGCCCGAGGCGATGAACTGGTCGATCACCACCTGGGCGCCGTTGGCGAAGTCGCCGAACTGGGCTTCCCAGATCACCAGGCTGTTGGGGTCCGAACCGGCATAACCGTATTCGAAGGCCAGCACGGCCTCTTCCGACAGGATGGAGTCGATGACCACGAACGGTGCCTGGTTGTCGGCCACGTTCTGCAGCGGCACGTAGGTGCCTTCGTCCCACTTCTCACGGCTTTGATCGTGAATGACGGCATGACGGTGGGTGAAGGTACCGCGACCGCAGTCTTCACCCGACAGGCGCACCGGGTAGCCCGAGGCCACCAGCGAGGCGAACGCCATGTGCTCGCCCATGCCCCAGTCCACATTGACCTCGCCACGGCCCATCGCAGCGCGATCGGCGTAGACCTTCTTCACCAGCTGGTGCGGAGAGATGCTGTCGGGCAGCGTGGTCAGGCGATCGGCCAGACGCTTCCATTCGGCCAGCGGGATGGCGGTGTCGCCACCGTCGGTCCACTTCTTGCCCAGGTAAGGCGACCAGTCCACCGCGTGCTTGCGCTGGTAGTTGGTCAGCACCGGGTCGATGGTGTGACGGCCTTCGTCCATCGCAGCGCGATAGGCCTTGACCATTTCCTCACCCAGCGTGGCGCCCAGACCTTGGGCAGCCAGCTTGTCGGCGTAGAGCTGACGCGTGCCAGGGTGCGCTGCGATCTTCTTGTACATCAGCGGCTGGGTCAGGCTCGGGGTGTCCTGCTCGTTGTGGCCCAGCTTGCGGAAGCAGATGATGTCGACGACCACGTCCTTGCGGAAGGCCATGCGGTATTCCAGGGCCAACTCGGTCGCAAAGACCACCGCTTCTGGATCGTCACCATTGACGTGCAGCACCGGCGACTCCACACCCTTGACGATGTCCGTGCAATACAGGGTGGAGCGCAGGTCGCGCGGGTCAGAGGTGGTGAAACCGATCTGGTTGTTGATGATGATGTGAACCGTGCCGCCGGTGGTGTAACCACGCGTCTGGGCCAGGGCCAGGGTTTCCTGGTTCACGCCTTGGCCGGCGAAGGCCGCGTCACCGTGCACCAGAATCGGCAGCACCTGGTCCGCACGGGGATCGCCACGACGGTCCATGCGGGCGCGCACCGAGCCTTCGACCACCGGGTTCACGATTTCCAGGTGAGACGGGTTGAAGGCCAGCGCCAAGTGAACCGGACCGCCACGGGTGGTCACGTCGGAGCTGAAGCCCTGGTGGTACTTCACGTCACCAGCAGGCAGGTCTTCGGGTGCAGTGTGTTCGAACTCGGAGAACAACTCCTTGGGCTGCTTGCCCAGGGTGTTGACCAGCACGTTCAGGCGGCCACGGTGGGCCATGCCGATCACGATTTCCTGAACACCCTTTTCGCCAGCGCCCTGGATCAGCTCGTCCATGGAGGCGATGAAGCTTTCGCCACCTTCCAGCGAGAAGCGCTTCTGACCGACATACTTGGTGTGGAGGAAACGCTCCAGACCTTCGGCAGCCGTCAGGCGGTCGAGGATGTGCTTCTTCTTTTCAACGGTGTAGGTGGGCTTGGAGCGCACGCTCTCGAGCTTTTCCTGCCACCAGCGCTTCTCACCGGGGTCGGTGATGTGCATGAACTCGGCGCCGATGCTGCCGCAGTAGGTCTCACGCAGGGCCTGCACGATTTCGCGCAAGGTCATGTGTTCGGCCTTGGTGAAGTACGTGTTGGTGGCGCTGAAAGAGAATTCCTTGTCAGACTCGACGAACCCGTAGAAGGTCGGGTCGAGTTCTGGAATGTTCGGGCGTTCCTGACGCTTGAGCGGATCAAGATCCGCCCAGCGGGAACCGAGGAAGCGATAGGCAGCAATCAGGGATTGAACGTGAACCTGCTTGCGGGCCACGGCCAAGTCAGCGGAGCTGGTCTTGACCATGAAGGCATTGGTCTTGGCGCGCTGTGCAAACGACTCGACCACGGGGGCATGGGCCACATCGCGCTGGTCGGTGCCGTCGCCGGCAGGGACGTTCTGGAGGGCGTCGAAGTAGGAGCGCCAGTTATCTGGCACGGAACCGGGGTTGTCGAGATACGCCTCGTACAACTCTTCGACATAGGGGGCGTTACCCCCGAACAGGTACGAGTTCGACCTGAACTGCTGCATCATTTCGCTCACCTCACTCTCAGGTTTCCTGAGACATTGGCTGGTTGATAAAACCTTCCGCGACACGGCTTGACCGGTTGGCGGATTGCGACCCGCCTTGCTGACTGCTTGGAGACCAAATCGAGCAAGGGCGACGGGAAGGGCCGTAAAGAAGCATTCAATGTAGCACTGATGAAGATTCCGTGCTGCCACGTCGGGCAAAACTTTTCAACCCCCGTCCGAAGGGCGAACACTTTTTACATTGACCCAAATAAAAAGCCGGGACGAGCCCGGCTTTGATGCGAAAAACGTCGGGAATCAACCGAAGTTCTTGGCAGCGAACTCCCAGTTCACCAGGTTGTTCAGGAAGGTTTCCACGAACTTCGGACGGGCATTGCGGTAGTCGATGTAGTAGGCATGCTCCCACACGTCGATGGTCATCAACGCGGTGTCACCGGTGGTCAGCGGGGTGCCGGCCGGGCCAAAGTTGGCGATGTCCACCGAGCCGTCAGCCTTCTTGACCAGGAAGGTCCAGCCGGAACCGAAGTTGCCCACGGCCGACTTGGTGAAGGCTTCCTTGAAAGCGTCGTAGCTGCCGAACTTGGCATTGATGGCATCCGCCAGCTTGCCAGTCGGTGCGCCGCCGCCATTGGGCTTCATGCAGCTCCAGAAGAAGGTGTGGTTCCAGACCTGGGCGGCGTTGTTGTAGATGCCACCGCTGGCCTTCTTGACGATCTCTTCCAGCGACAGAGCTTCAAACTCGGTGCCGGGGATCAGGTTGTTCAGGTTGGTGACGTAAGCCTGATGGTGCTTGCCGTAGTGGTACTCAAAAGTTTCGGCGCTGATGTGCGGAGCCAGAGCGTCTTGTGCGTACGGCAGTGGGGGAAGCGTATGTGCCATGGTGCTGTTCCTGATGGATGGGTGGTGAAATCGATCACGATTGTAGGCACAGCTGCAGGAGACTCCAGCATGTGGAAGCATGGCCCGTCACGATGCAGGGCTTATGGACGTCCCCGCACCTCCGGGCGCGACAGCTGCGGCGGTCTCGCCACGGGCCTCGGCGTCCGTAACGCGCAGCTGCAACAAGCCGTCGGCCAGGGTCGCCGACACGGCCTGCCCGGGCTGAACCTGCGCCACCCCGGTGATCGCGTGGCCACCCGCATCCGCCAGCCAGGCATAACCTCGCTCCAGCACGCGCTGTGGGCTCAAGGCCTCCAGCCGGTCGCCTCGCGCTTCCAGACGCGCCTGCGCCTGCGCCAGCTGACTGGCCGTGGCGCGCATCAGGCGGGCCTGCAACACCGGCAAGGCCTGCCCGCCCCCCTGCACCCGAC
>JAGNPA010000092.1 GCA_017989885.1 Aquabacterium sp. | reverse complement strand
CGATGCCATCCGTGGCTCGCCCCCACGCGACCAGGACGCCCGCATGCTGGTGGCGCTTGATCAGGTGCGGGGCACGGTGGGCGGTGGCCATCTGGAGTGGCGCGCGATCGACCTGGCACGTCAGGCCCTGCGTGAGGGCATGCCCGCCGAGGGCTGGACACACACCTTCCCCCTGGGCCCCACCCTGGGCCAATGCTGTGGTGGTGTCGTCACCCTGCGCTTTGAGGTCTTGAGCGCAGTCACGCTGGCCGCATGGCACGTGCCGCCGCCCCGCTTTCATGTCGAGTTGCATGGCGCCGGCCACGTGGGCCAGGCCATCGTCAAGCTGCTGAGCGATCTGGACTGCAGCGTGCGCTGGATCGACGAGCGTGCCGATGACCTGCCGGAATGGGATGCCCAAGCCGGCCTGCCCGACCCGGCGATGCTGGCCGCCCTGCCCGAGCACATCACCTGGCTGCCCACCGAGGCCGCCGAGCGCGAGGTGGCCGATGCGCCGGCGGACGCCTGCCACCTGGTGCTGACGCACCGGCACGATCTGGACCTGAAAATCATCGACGCTGTGCTGCGCCGCGCCGACTTTCGCTTTGCCGGGCTGATCGGCTCACAGACCAAGCGGGCGCGCTTTCTGCACCGGTTGGCCGAACAGGGCATCGAGCCGGACACGCTGGAGCGCTTGACCTGCCCCATCGGTCTGCCCGACATCCAGGGCAAGGAACCCGCCGTGATCGCCATCGCGGTCGTGGCGCAATTGCTGGCAGAACACGCCGCCTGACAAGCGCTGCCGTCGCGTGGCACGACACCACACCGGTCAGGGTTCGGTTCCAGCGTCGGCGTCGGCGTCGGCGTCAGCCAGATTGGTCTGGTTGCGGCCGCCGTGCTTGGCCCGGTACAGGGCGGCATCGGCGCGGCTGATGAGCGTCTGCGCCGCTTCGCCCAGCGCCGGCTGCGCCACCGCCACGCCCAAGCTCACGGTCACCACCTGGTGGGGACTGTCCAGGTGAGGAATGGCCAGCGCCTCGATGGCATGGCGCACACGCTCGGCCAGGTGCAGCGCCCCGGCCGCGTCGTCCTCGGCCACCAGGATGACAAACTCTTCGCCGCCATAGCGCGCCGGCTGATCCCCGGCACGCCGGCACTGCTCGGTCAGCACCCGCGCGATGCTGCGCAGGCAGTCATCACCGGCCAGATGCCCGTAGCGGTCGTTGTACAACTTGAAGTGGTCCACATCCAGCATGATCAGGGCCAGGGCCTGCCCGGAGCGCATGGCCCGCGCCCACTCGTGGGACAGCATCTCGTCAAAGCGGCGGCGGTTGGCCACCCCGGTCAGGCCATCGGTGTGCGACAGCTTGGACAGCACCTGATTGGCTTTTTCCAACTCGGCCGTGCGCTCGGCCACCTGCCGCGTCAACTCATCGGTGTGATCGCGGATCTGCCCCGCCATGTGTCCGAGCGCGTGCGACAGGGTTTGCACCTCGGCAATGGCGCTGCCGGTGTTGTGGGGGTTGGACCAGTCCCCCTGCCCCAGGCGATCGGCCCACTGGCTGAGGTTCACCAGCGGCCTCGCCAGGCGCTCGCTGAGCAGCCAGGCCACCAGCATGCCTGCGGCCATGAGCATCAAGGCCACCAGCAACACATTGCCCAGCACACCCTCGCTGGGGGCCGCAAAGCGACTCTGGGGCATGACCACCCCAATGGTCAGGCTGGGCCCATCGGGCAATTGATAGGTCCACCAGTCAATCAGGTGACGCTCGCCGTCGACCTCGCGGAACGTTCGCCCCCGCGCCTGCCCCAACTCATGGATGGCGACTCCGGCAGTCCGGATCAAGATGTTGTCACTGGCCTGCGCCGCGATCCGCTCGACCCCGCGGTCAACGAGTCGATACACCGGCTCATCGGTGGACGCGGCCAGCAGCTTGCCATCGCTTTCCGCCAGAAAAGCCACCCCGCCCAGGTCCCGGGTGATGTCGGAGAGCAAGACCTTGAGCTGCGACAGGGCGACGTCAGCCGTCACCACGCCAATGAAGCGCTGCTGCTGGTCGACCAGGGGCGCCGACATGCCGATCCCCATGGCGTCGTAGTTGCCGGCGTCATCGTCAATGGCGTAACGGTAGGCCGAGTACCAACCCGGCCCGTTGGCTGCAACCGCCTCCTTGAACCAGGGCCGGGTACGCGTGTCGAAATGCTGATTGCCGCGGGACAGCAACTCCCCCCGCAAATGCGCATCGTCCACGCGGTAGATGTGTATCTCTCGTCCGGAAGCCATGCGCGCTTCCAGCAGACGCAGCCCCTTGTCCCGACCCACCGGTGGGCGACTTGCCGCCAGGTACTCCCCTTGTGCCGTCCCCATGGAGAGGAAGGTCAGCAGGGGCTGCTGGCGGATCTGGAGCACAAAGTTGCGGATGACCGCATCGCGGTCGCTCGGTTGGACCGCGCCGGAGCGAAACTGGTCGGCGCTGTAAGCCAGCACGCGACGCGGCACCTCGAAAAATTGCACGACCTTGTCGTACACGCGCGCGCCGACCTCACTGGCCAGATCCTCCTGGAAGCGCTCGGAGGTGCTGACCGCCGTGCGATAGGCAAACCAGCCTTGCACCCCGACCGCCGGCAAGACCATGAACAGCAGGGCGCCAATGATGATGAACTGCAGCCCCACACTGCGCTCACCCGTTGGCGTGGACTCGGTCATGGCGCGCGATCGCATCACCCGACCCAGATACACCGTGAGCCACGCCAGACACAGCGACACCAGCACGCCGCCGATGCGGATCGGCCAGGGCTGCCATGCCTGCGCCAGCACCTGCGGCTTGGGACGGGCGGCAATCTGCCAGCTCCCTTGCGGCAAAGGCACCTCCACGTTCAAGCTGCCTTGCCGCAGCAATCGGGCGTCTCCCACAAACAACTGCCCGCCTGTCACGGCCCCCGTCTCGAAGGCGATCGCATAGTCAAAGGGCAGTTGCGCTGGGTCCAGGCCAGCCTTTGACAGCAAGCCGTCCAGCTCCACCGCCATGGAGACCACGCCCAGCAGCGCGCCGGGGTGCCCACCCTCCGGCGAGGCAAACATCGGCACCCGGCTGACCACAGCCAGCCGCTCGCTTTGCACCAGACGCACCGGCCCCGTGAGCACCGCCTGTCGGCTGTCGATGGCACGTCGCACGCCAGCCATCTGATCCGGCTGGCGCCTGTAATCCAGCCCCAAGACGGCCTGATTGCCGCGCAAGGGATGAACGCGCTGGACCACGGTCCCCTGCGAGACCGTCATGTTGACGATGTGCGGGTGCCGGGACTGCGTCTCGGTCGCCAGACGCTGCCACGCCGCATCGTCAAGCGGCGAATGGGTGGCCACGCGGGCCGCCAGCTCCTTGCTCAATTGCAGGACGTCTGCCAGCGCCAGCGCCAAGCGCCGACTGGCCGCGTCCAGCTGGGCACTGTTTTGCCGCTGCAAGGTCTGCTCGGCCCGATGCTGGCCATACAGATCGACCCCCAGGGTCACCGAGAGCCCAAGCAAAAAAACCAGCAGCGCTTGAACAAAAGGATGGCGCGCCATGAGCAAGGGGGAAATGAGCCCCGTTCAGGGCGAGGTCGAACAAATTACAGTGTAAGCAAGTTCACACCGTCGGCCCGTCATCTTTGTCACGGTAAGGCTTCTCTCGACGCGGGGCGATATAGTCGGCGCCCCATGCAGCAGCTTCTCATCGTCACCGCCCTGTGGGCCTTCTCGTTCAGCCTGATCGGGCAATACCTGGCCGGCCAGGTCGACAGCGACTTTGCCGTGCTCGTTCGCGTCGGCATCGCCGCCCTGATCTTTGCCCCCTTCACGCTCTGGCGTGGTCTGCCCCGTGCGCTGCTGGGCGGGTTCTGGCTGGCAGGTGCCCTGCAATTTGGCGTCACCTACCTGTGCCTGTACCGCAGTTTCGAGGTGCTGACCGTGCCCGAGGTGCTGCTGTTCACGGTGCTCACGCCCATCTACGTCACCGTGATCGACGATGCCCTGGCGCGTCGCTTCAACCCGTGGGCGCTGGTGGCGGCGGCGGTCGCCGTGGGTGGCGGGGTCATCATCCGCTTCCAGCCCCTCACGGGGGACTACCTGTGGGGCTTTGTGCTCCTGCAGGTCGCCAACTTCACCTTTGCCGCCGGGCAGGTGCTGTGCCGCCACCTGCTGGCCCGCTACCCCACGCCCCAGCCGCTCTACCGTTTCTTCGGCCATTTCTTTCTGGGCGCGCTGCTGCTGGCCGTACCCGCCTGGCTGCTATGGGGCGATGCGGGCAAACTGCCCCACACCGCTTTGCAGTGGGGCGTGCTGGGCTGGATGGGGGTGTTCGCCACTGCGCTGGGCATGTACTGGTGGGTGCTGGGCAGCACCCGGGTCGATGCCGGCACGCTGGCCATCATGAACGAGCTGCACGTGCCGGCAGGTCTGCTGGTCAATGTGCTCATCTGGAACCGCGATGCCGACCTGCCCCGCCTGGCGGCCGGCGGCACGGTGATCCTGGCCTCGCTGTGGCTCAATCGCTGGGGGCAGCGGACCCGCCTGATGACCGCAGACCGACCCGCCGCCTGATTGCCCATTTTTTGAGCACACCAGGCCCTGCCCCAGGGGCGAGTCGATTCATACAAATGTTTCTCACAAGGTTGTCCACAGCTTCAGGGGACAACTCGGACCCGTCCATCAACGATGATCTGGCTGGGATAGGCAGTTCGGGGCTGAAGCGGCATCAAGCCAGCTTCAGACAGACCACCCCGGCGACGATCAGACCCAGTCCCATCCAGCGCAGCAAGAGACTGGGGTCGCCAAAGAAAAACACCCCCACCAGGAAGGTCCCGGCCGCGCCGATGCCGGTCCACACCGCATAGGCCGAGCCCATGGGGATGCCCTTGAGCGCCAGCCACAGGAACAGCCCGCTCAGGCCCATGCAGCCGACGGCAAGCAACAGCCCCCAGACCTTCATCGAAGGGTTGGAGGCCAGCTTCAGGCCCAGAGGCCAGCCAATCTCGAACAAGCCGGCCACGACCAGGTACAGCCAGTGCGCGCCGCCGCTCATGTTCCAACCTTCACAACAATCTGGTACAAATGCCGTTTGGCCGCAGCATGGCCTGCCTCCACATGCAGGTGAAGACGAACCAGGGGTAGATCTCGGTTTGTCATGCCCGGCACTCTAGCACCTGGGTCCCTCCCTGACACCCGGTCGGGGCTTCCCGCTTTCTCTGCCGTCACGCCCTCTCACGACATGTCCCCCCTGAACGATTGGCAACCCGCACAGATCGGCCTGGCGATGGCTTTTCTCCAGGAGTTGGTGATCGCGCTGGGGTGGCTGGCCACCGGCTGGCTGCTCAAAGACGTGCGCCGCCCTGCCCTGCATTGGGCCGGTTTTTCCTTGCTCAGCGGCGGCTCGTTCCTGAACTTTGTGTTCAGCGCCCACGCCCAGCTGGAATCGGTGCGCCTGCTGGGCAACACCTTGTTCATGGGTGCCCTGCTGCTGCAAGCGCGGGGTTTGCTTCTGTTCACCCGGCAGCCATTGCAAGACCGCCTGTCCCTTGCGGCCCTGATGCTGCTGACGTTCGCGATGTGGCTGTGGCCCAGCCACGCCGATGCACCCTGGCGCGTGGCCACCATCTCCGCCTTGTCGTGCCTGTGCTGCCTGTGGGTGGCGCGGATCATCTTCCGCTTCATGCGCCATGAGATCGCCCACAGCCGCTGGATGCTCATGTTCACCCTGCCCAGCCTGCTGGGATCGGCGGTGCTGGGCCACCGTGCCATCATGGCCTTGCTGGAGCCCGAGCGCCTGATCCAGGCCAGCATCGCCGGCACCTCGATCAGCCTGACCACGGCCATGCTGTGGGTGCTGCTGTCGCTGAGCCTGGAGCTGACGCTGTTCGGACTGGTCATCTTCAAGCTGGGCGGGCAGTTGCGCCGCGCCGCACGCCACGACCGCCTGACCGGTCTGCTCAATCGCCACGCCATGGACGATGTGCTGAGCCAGGAGCGGCAGCGTGCCCGCCGCATGGGCACCCCGTTCTCGGCCCTGATGATCGACATTGACCACTTCAAACAGGTCAACGACCGACTGGGCCATGCCGCCGGCGACCACACTTTGCGCACGGTGGCCCAACACCTGCGCCAGCACCTGCGCACCACCGACGTGGTGGCCCGCTGGGGCGGCGAGGAGTTCCTGGTGCTGCTGCCCGCCACCTCGCGCGCCGAGGCCTGCCACCTGGCCGACAAGCTGTGCGAGAGCGTGCGCAGCCAGCCCATTCCCTGGGGTGGTGAGGACCTGAGCTGCACCGTCAGCATTGGCGTGGCGCAATGGCGCCCCGCCGGGGACACCGCCGATGCCCTGCTCGCCCGCGCCGACCAGGCCCTGTACTGCGCCAAACACGAAGGACGCAACCAGGTGCGTGCCGAGCCCACGATGGTGCAAACTGGTCACATCGCTGCTTAGCCGCTGCCACCGTGCAGTGCACCCACCTGCCATGACCTTGGTGACCGACCTGCCCGCCCTGACTGCCGCGCAACTGCACCACACCTGCGATCCCCATCAATTCGATTTCCAGACCACCGCCGAGCTGGAAGACCTGGGCGAGCTGATCGGCCAGATGCGCGCGATGGAGGCCGTGCAGTTCGGCACCGGCATGCGCCATGAGGGCTACAACATCTATGTGCAAGGCCCCTCGGGCATGGGCAAGCGCAGCATGGTGCAACAGTTGCTGGCACGCAAGACGCCCACCGAGGCCGACCCGCCCGAGTGGTGCTACCTGCACAACTTCAAGCAGCCCCACAAGCCCCAGGCCCTGAGCCTGCCCCCTGGGCGAGGCGCCGACCTGCGCGACCAGATGGCCAAGCTGGTGGACTACCTGCGCAGCGCCATCCCCGGGCTGTTCGAGAGCGACGAGTACCGGGCCAAGGCCGAGGCCATCCAGCACGCCTTCAGCCAGCGTGAAGAGGCCGCGCTCAAGGCCCTGGGCGACGAGGCCGAAAGCCAGAAGATTTTCCTGCTGCGCACCCCGAGCGGCTTCACCTTTGTCCCCACGCGCGACGGCGAGGTCATCCCGCCCGACGACTTCAACAAGC
>JAGNPA010000091.1 GCA_017989885.1 Aquabacterium sp. | reverse complement strand
CACCACTGGTGCGAGGTGGCGCAGGAAGCCGATGCCCGTGGCCGGGCCGACGAAGCCGAACAGGCGCTGGCCCGCGCCCGCGAAGCCGCCCCCCAGGCCGCGCGGCCCCTGGTGTTGCAAGGCCAGCGTCTGGTGCGACAGGGTCGGCATGCCGAGGCCCTGCGGGCCTGGGATGAGCTGATGTTCAAGCAGCCCCAGTCCTTTGCCCTGATTGCCATGGACTACGCGCGCAGTGCGCAGGCCTGCGGCGAGACCGCAGAGGCGCTCAGCAAGCTGCAATCGGTGTACAGCCAGGCACCGACCATGGACGTGTTGACGGCCATCGGCACCCTGCAGCCGGATGCGGCGGATCGACGCGATGCGATCATGGAGCACCTGCGCCAGCAGCCCTCGCTGTCGGCGGCCCAGAGCCTGATCCGGGAGCGTCTGGTCAGCCATGTGCCGCTGGACGAGCCCGAGGTCGAGGTGCTGCAAAAGGCCCTGACCAGCGCGGCCAAGCCGCTGCAACGCTACCGTTGCGCGGCCTGTGGCTTTGAGAGCCAGCATTACTTCTGGCAATGCCCGGGCTGCCAGGCCTGGGACAGTTACCCGCCCCGGCGCCTGGAAGATCAGTGAGCCATGCCGTGGTGGTGATGCCCACCCGCGCCGGGCATCATCGGCGCTGAGGCACCGGCACCACCACCGGCTGCAGGCATCATCATGTGTGCCTGAACGGGCACGCTGACGGTTTGGGTCACGGCCTTGCCGTCGGCTGTGCGCAGTTTCAGCGTCAGCGAGAGCGCATCCCCCGCTTTCAAGGTGTCCTGGAGTTGGGTCAGCATCAGGTGATGCCCGCCCGGACGCAGCACCACCGCCTGACCGGCCGGCAGCGCCAGCGAAGGAATCGCCCGCATGCGCATGACATGGCCGTCCATGGTCATCTCGTGCAACTCCGGCACGCCCGCGCGCGACATGCTGAACCCTTCGAGGGTGAGTGCCTGGCGCGCGGTGAGCACCATGAAGCCGCCGGTGGCCGTTTGTCCCGGAACCATGGGGCGCACCCAGGCCGAGTCCACCTGCACCCAGGGCGCCGCCGGTGCGGAGGTCGCCGCCTTGCCCATCACCTCAGACGGACCCGCCGCGCGTGCCACGCCGCCAGCGATGGAGAGGGACAGCGCCAGCGTGGTGAGGGCGGCGCGAGACAGCAGACGAGTGGAACGAGACATGCAGATTTCTCCAGCGTGTTGGAATGATCTTGAAGTCTAGCCCTGAACCCCAGGACGTGTCTTGATCGGTCGCAGGCTTCAGGTCGACGACAGGGCGCGACGGTACTGGATGGCCTCGGCCATGTGGGCAGAGGTGATGTGATCGGCTTCGGCCAGATCGGCGATGGTGCGCGCCAGCTTGAGCACGCGATGGTAGGCGCGCCCGGACCACCCCAGGCGCGCACAGGCAGACTGCAGGAAGGCCTGCGCGGCGGGCTCTGCTGTCGCATGCTGGTCCAGGGCCGCCCCTTCCAGCTCGGCATTGAGTCGCCCTTGGCGTGCCCGTTGCCGCGCCCGGGCGGCGACCACACGCTGGGCCACCTCGTCGGACGACGCCCCCTCGGGACTGCGCGACAGCACCTCCGGCGCCACGGCGGGCACCTCGACCTGCACATCGATGCGATCGAGCAGAGGACCGCTGAGCCGGCCCTGGTAGCGGGCCACCTGATCGGGCGTGCAACGGCAGGCCTTGAGCGGGTTGCCGAAATGGCCACAGGGACAGGGGTTCATCGCCGCGATGAGCTGAAAGCGCGCCGGGAAGTCATGGCGGCGGGCGGCACGGGAGATGGTGATTTGGCCGGTTTCAAGGGGCTCGCGCAGGGCTTCCAGGGCAGCGCGGGGAAACTCGGGCAACTCGTCGAGAAACAGCACCCCATGGTGCGCCAGCGAGATTTCGCCAGGACGCGGGGGCGAGCCGCCCCCGACCAGGGCGACCGGCGAGGCCGTGTGGTGCGGGCTGCGCACCGTGCGGCGGCGCCACAGCCTGGCATCGAAATGCCCCGCCAGGCTGAGCACGGCGGCCGACTCGAGGGCTTCCGCTGGGGCGAGTTCGGGGAGCAGGCCGGCAAAGCGCTGCGCGAGCATCGACTTGCCACTGCCTGGGGGCCCCATCATCAGCACCGAATGTGCGCCGGCCGCCGCGATTTCGAGCGCGCGCTTGGCGGCGGACTGCCCCTTGACCTCGCGCAGGTCAGGCAGCCCCCAACGGGCGCGCGCCGGCTCATCAGGCACCGACTGGGTGCGCACCAAGGTGGCGCCTGTTCCCTGTCCCGCTGGGCGCAAGGCCTCCACGACGTCCATGAGGTGGCGGGCCCCGTACAAGCGCGCGCCCTCGACCAGGGCGGCTTCGTCGGCGCTGGCTTGCGGCAGGACCAGGCCCCGCGCCCGCCCGCCTTCGGCCGCCCGCAACAGGGCCAGGGCCATGGGCAAGGCGCCCCGCACGGGTCGCAGCTCACCCCCCAGCGACAGCTCGCCGGCAAACTCCAGGTCGACCAGGCGTTCGGGGTCGATGTGCCCCATGGCCGCCAGGATGCCAAGCGCAATCGGCAGGTCAAAGCGTCCGGATTCCTTGGGCAGGTCGGCGGGAGCGAGGTTGACGGTGATGCGCTTGTTAAAGGGAAAGTCGAGCCCGCTGTTGCTCAGGGCGGCACGCACCCGTTCGCGGGCCTCTTTGACCTCGGTGTCGGCCAGCCCCACCAGGGTGAACGAGGGCAGGCCATTGGCCAGGTGAACCTCGACGGTGACCTCCGGGGCCTTGAGGCCATCGAGAGCGCGACTGTGAACGATGGCAAGCGACATGGGCAGGCGGCGAGGCACGGGGCCAGGGCAAAGGAGCGATTGTGGCGACGTCAGGTCTGCACGGCACTCCCTCTGAGGGGCGAGCGGCCACCATCTGGAAACAGCACCGTTTTGGTGGATGGACAGGCGCTCGCGGCAGGGTTCATCCTGTCACGCACCAGTTAGGGGCAATCACCTCTGTCCCATCCTGAGACCCGTACGCCCCAGCCCCGCACCAGGGCTCCGGTCGGTCCAGCTCATGAGTTGGCACAGTTCATGCAGATGGGTGGGAGACAACCATCTTTTACCAACCTCACCGGAGTACCAACATGAAAATGGTGACCGCCATCGTCAAGCCCTTCAAGCTTGACGAAGTCCGTGAGGCTCTGTCCGCCATCGGCGTTCAGGGCATCACGGTGACCGAAGTCAAGGGCTTTGGCCGTCAGAAGGGCCACACCGAGCTGTACCGCGGCGCGGAATACGTGGTCGATTTTCTGCCCAAAGTGAAGATCGAAGCGGCCGTGGATGACGCCATCCTCGATCGCGTGATCGAGGCCATCGAAACATCGGCCCGCACCGGCAAGATCGGGGACGGCAAGATTTTCGTCACGCCGCTGGAGCAGGTGATCCGCATCCGCACCGGCGAGATGGACAAGGACGCCCTGTGATCGGGTCGCAAGCCTGATCCCCCGTTCGCAATTTGTGGCCGACCCCCCCGGGTGGACTCGTGCCGTCACACCATTTGTTCTATCAAGAGGCATTTCATGAGAAAGCTCATTGCGTCATTCGCGCTGGGGCTCGCGGCCTTGGGTCTGCTGGGCGTCGCCCACGCCCAGGAAGTCGCGGCATCCGCCCCTGAGATCGCGTCCGCTGTCGAAGCCGTTGTGGCCCCCGCCGTGGCGGCCGCCCCGGAAGCTGCATCGGCCGCTGAAGCCGCGCCCACCCCGACCATCAACAAGGGCGATACCGCCTGGATGATGACCGCCACCATCCTGGTGATCCTGATGGTCGTGCCCGGCCTGGCTCTGTTCTACGGTGGCCTGGTCCGCAGCAAGAACATGCTGTCGGTGCTGATGCAGGTGCTGATGGTCTTCTCGCTGGTGGCCGTGCTGTGGGCTGCGTATGGCTACAGCCTGGCGTTCGGCGGTTCCGGCACCATCATCGGCGACCTGTCCAAAGCCTTCCTGAGCGGCATCACGCCCGCTTCGATGGCGGACACGTTCACCGCAGATGTCAAGATCCCCGAGCTGATCTTTGTGGCCTTCCAGTGCACCTTCGCTGGCATCACCTGCGCCCTGATCGTCGGCGCGTTTGCCGAGCGCATCAAGTTCGGTGCCGTGCTGCTGTTCACCGCCCTGTGGTTCACCTTCAGCTACCTGCCAATCGCCCACATGGTGTGGGGTGCCGGCGGCTACCTGCTGAGCAAGGGTGCCCTGGACTTCGCGGGTGGCACGGTCGTGCACATCAACTCGGCCATCGCGGGTCTGGTGGGTGCGTACATGATCGGCAAGCGCATTGGCTACGGTCGCGAGTCCTTCACCCCGCACTCGCTGACGCTGACCATGGTGGGCGCCTCGCTGCTGTGGGTGGGTTGGTTCGGCTTCAACGCCGGCTCCGCCCTCGAAGCCAACGGCAGCGCCGCGCTGGCCTTCATCAACACCTTGATGGCCACGGCCGCTGCGGTGCTGGCCTGGTGTGTGGGTGAAGCCCTGTTCAAGGGCAAGGCCTCGATGCTGGGTGCCGCCTCGGGTGCGGTCGCCGGTCTGGTGGTCATCACCCCGGCTTGCGGCTCCGTGGGTCCGATGGGCGCCATCGTGATGGGCCTGATCGCCGGCTTCGTCTGCCTGTGGGGTGTGAGCGGCCTGAAGAAGATGCTCGGCGCTGACGACGCGCTGGACGTGTTCGGCATCCACGGCGTGGGCGGCATCGTCGGCGCGCTGCTGACCGGTGTGTTCACCGCCCCCAGCCTGGGTGGCACGGGTGCCGAGGACTTCTCGATCGCCCACCAACTGCTGGTGCAAGCTGAAGGCGTGGTCATCACCATCGTCTGGTCAGGCATCGTCGCCGCGATCTGCTACAAGATCGTGGACCTGGTGATCGGCCTGCGCGTGCCCGAAGAGGAAGAGCGCGAAGGTCTGGACATCACTTCGCACGGCGAAACCGCTTATCACAAGTGAATGCGGTGATCGGCTGAGAGGGTTGGGCGTTGCGACGCCCCCCTCCACCATGAAAAGAGGGCTTCCTGCGGGAGGCCCTCTTTGTTTTTTTGCATCACTGCATTGCATGGGACTGAATGCCAAGTGACCCCGATCTTCCTAAAATAGGTCTCCCACCCTCTGACCTGACAAGGCGCTCCCTCCCATGGTTCCTCACCTGATCACCGCGCTGACCGGCCCCATCAACGAGCTTGAGCAACGGATGCTGGAGTCGGTGCCCGCCATCGAGCGCTGGTTCCGTCTGGAGTGGATGGAGCACACGCCGCCCTTCTACACCTCGGTGGACCTGCGCAATGCGGGTTTCAAGCTGGCCCCGGTGGACACCAACCTGTTTCCGGGCGGCTTCAACAACCTGACGCAAGAGATGCTGCCGCTGGCGGTGCAGGCGGCCATGGCGGCCATCGAGAAGATCTGCCCCGAAGCCAAGAACCTGTTGCTGATTCCGGAAAAGCACACGCGCAACACCTTCTACCTGTCGAACGTGGCTCGGCTGATCCAGATCTTCACGCTGGCCGGATTGAATGTGCGCCTGGGCTCGCTCGATGAGACCGTCACCGAGCCCACGGACATTGCCCTGCCCGATGGCAGCCACCTGACGCTGGAGCCGCTGGTGCGCACGCGCCACCGCCTGGGCCTCAAGCACTTCGACCCCTGCACCATCTTGCTCAACAACGACCTGTCGGCGGGCATCCCTGACATCTTGCAAGGGCTGCACGAGCAGTACCTGCTGCCGCCGCTGCACGCGGGCTGGGCGGTGCGCCGCAAGAGCCAGCACTTTGCAGCTTATGAAGAGGTGGCCAAGAAGTTCTCCAAGCTGCTGGGCATGGACCCGTGGCTGATCAACCCGATGTACTCGGTGTGCGACGAGGTGAATTTTCAGGAGGGCACGGGCCTGGAATGCCTGGAAACGCAGGTGGACGCCATGTTGAACAAGGTGCGCCGCAAGTACAAGGAATACGGCATCAACGAAAAGCCCTTCGTGGTCGTCAAGCCCGACAACGGCACCTATGGCATGGGCATCATGACGGTGCGCGATGCCAAGGAGGTGGTCGACCTCAACCGCCGCACGCGCAACAAGATGTCGGTGGTGAAGGACGGACAGGCCGTCAACCGCGTGCTGATTCAGGAAGGCGTGGCCACCTACGAGCAGATCAATGACGCCGTGGCCGAGCCCGTGGTCTACATGATTGACCGCTATGTGGTGGGCGGCTTCTACCGCGTGCATGCCGAGCGAGGCGTGGATGAAAATCTGAACGCACCCGGCTCGCATTTTGTTCCCCTTGGCTTCCCGGAGCCCACGCAACTGCCTCGTCCGGGGGTCAAGCCCGGCGCCAGCGCCCCCAATCGCTTTTACATGTACGGGGTGGTGGCGCGGCTGGCCATGCTGGCAGCCAGTTACGAGTTGGAGGCGCATGACCCCAACGCCGAGGTGTACACCTGAGAAACATGCACTGTTGCGGTGCAACAAAATGTCTGTGAACGCAGGCAGAATGGCAACTTCGCTCTTTTGTGAAACGCCCTCATCGTGCAGCACGCTCCTCACGCCAAACCCAACGCCAAAGAACTGGCCGCCCTGACCCTGGGCGCCATTGGCATCGTTTATGGCGACATTGGCACCAGCCCCCTGTACGCGCTCAAGGAGGTGTTCAATCACAACCACCTGCCCCTGACGCCCGAGAACATCTACGGCATCCTGTCGATGATCTTCTGGACGCTGACGGTGATCGTGTCGCTGAAGTACGTGACGCTGATCCTGCGGGCCGACAACAACGGCGAAGGCGGCCTGGTGGCGATGCTCACGCTGGCGTCCACGGCCGTGAAGGACCGACCTGCCTTGCGGGGCAAGTTGCTGGCCCTGGGGATTTTTGGCACCGCGATCTTCTTTGGGGACGGGGTGATCACGCCGGCCATTTCGGTGCTGTCGGCCGTGGAGGGGATGGAGGTGGCGGCCCCCGGCCTGGAGCGCTATGTGGTGCCCATCACACTGGTGGTGCTGACCCTGCTCTTCATGGTGCAAAAGCATGGCACGACGGGCATCGGCAGGTTCTTCGGGCCCATCACGGCGCTGTGGTTCGTGGTGCTGGCGGTGCTGGG
>JAGNPA010000090.1 GCA_017989885.1 Aquabacterium sp. | reverse complement strand
CTCAAGGCCTCCAGCCGGTCGCCTCGCGCTTCCAGACGCGCCTGCGCCTGCGCCAGCTGACTGGCCGTGGCGCGCATCAGGCGGGCCTGCAACACCGGCAAGGCCTGCCCGCCCCCCTGCACCCGACGCTGGCAGGCGGCCAGCATGCGATGCTCGGCCATGTGCAGGCGCTGCACGTGCTGCCCCAACAGCTGCGAGGGGCGCGTCAGACGAAACGCGATCTGGTCCAGACGCTGTGCCTGGCCATCCAGACGTTGCCCCATGCGGTGCGACAGGTGCTGCGCCAGTGCATCCAGTTGCGCCAGCGCGTCGCCACGATCGCGCGCCACCATCTCCGCCGCCGCTGTCGGCGTGGGCGCACGCAGGTCGGCCGCAAAGTCCACCAAGGTGACATCGGTCTCGTGGCCCACGCCGCTGATCACGGGCACCGGGCACCCCACCACGGCACGCACCACCCGCTCGTCATTGAACGACCACAGGTCCTCCATGGAGCCGCCACCGCGACACACGATGATCGCGTCCAAGGGCGTGCCACCAAGGTGCACCAAGGTCAAGGCGGCCAGCGCCTGCACCAACTGAGCCGGGGCTTCTGCACCCTGCACGGCGGCCGGCGAGACAACCACCTCGACATGCGGCACACGCCGCGCCAGTGCCGTCAACACGTCGTGCAAGGCGGCGGCGGCCAGCGAGGTCACCACCCCGATGCGACGCGGGTAACCCGGTATCGGCCGCTTGCGGGCCACATCAAACAGCCCTTCGGCCTCCAGCTTCGCCTTCAGCCGCAAGAACTGCTCGTACAAGGCACCCGCGCCCGCCCTCTGCAAGCCCTCGACCACCAATTGCAACTCACCGCGCGCCTCGTACACCGCCAGGTTGCCGCGCGCCTCCACCAGCATGCCTTCTGCGGGTTGAAAGTCCACCTGCGACAAGGCACGGCGGAACATCGCGCAGCGCAAGGATGCCTGACCGCGCTCGTCCTTGAGCGTGAAGTAGCCATGCCCACTGGCCGCCCGCGTGAAGCCGCTGATTTCGCCTCGCACCACACAGCCTGCAAACCGTGTGGCCAGACTGTCGCCGATGGCCTGCACCAGGGCCGACACCCCCCACACCCTCGCCAGGGGCCGCTCAGCCGGCTCGCCCCAGCGATTCACGCCCTGCTCCCAGCGTCTTGCCCCAGCAGAACAAGTCCACAGCGGGGCGCATACCCCCACCGGCACCCTCCACCCAGTGAAGACCGCACCAGCAAGGTCATAAGTTGTTGATTCATATATGTTTTAACTTGCTTAAAAAATAAGCAATCTAAGGTTTGGCACGTATTTTCGAGGGCCTTGCGCCATGACCCACGGCTTACCCACAAAGTTATCCACAGGATCAGTGGATGACTCGGCCAGGCGACCCGGGGAAATCCAGGGGATGAAACAGCGCGTCACCGTGGCCCGTCAGGCGGATTTTCCAGCCCATAATCAGCCCTTCACCAAGCCCGCCCACGAACGCGTTCACAGGGAGTCTTTCGTTGTTGTCGATCTTACAAGCTGCCGGCTGGCCCATCATCCCGCTGCTCCTCTGCTCGATCCTGGGCCTGGCCCTGATCGTTGAACGCTTCCTGAGCCTGAGGGCCAGTCGCGTCACCCCCCCCAACCTCGTCGATGAAGTGATCACCGTCACGCGCGGCAGCCTGCCCTCGGCCGACACCCTCGACAAGCTGGCCGAGAACTCCGTGATGGGGCAACTGCTGGCCGACGGCCTCAGTGCTGCGGTGGCCGACCCCCGCATCAGCGAAGAGAAGCTGCGCCTGGCCTTCGAAGCCGGCGGCCGCAAGGCGGTCCATCAGATGGAGCGCTACCTCAACGCCCTGGGCACCATCGCCAGCGCGGCCCCGCTGCTGGGCCTGCTGGGCACCCTGATCGGCATGATCGAAATTTTCGGTGCCACCGGAGGCGCCAACGGCGTCGGGGCTGACCCCACCGCGCTGGCCCACGGTATTTCCGTCGCGCTGTACAACACCGCCTTCGGCTTGATCGTGGCCATCCCGGCCCTGATCTGCCACCGCCACTTCCGCACGCGCATCGATGGCTACACCATGGCCATGGAAGAGGCCGGCGAGCGCATGCTGCAACACCTGATGCGCCTGCCTGGCAAGCGCAACGGCGCCTGAGGCCCCTCGCCATGGCGATGAATTTCCGCAGGCGGCGCCCGCCCGAAGACCCCGAGATCAACCTGATCCCCTTCATCGACGTGCTGTTGGTCATCCTCATCTTCCTGATGTTGACCACCACCTACTCGAAGGTCAGTGAGCTCAAGATCAACCTGCCAACGGCCAACGCACAAGCCAGCAAATCGCGGCCTGCGGAAGTCGTCGTGCTGGTGGCGGCCGATGGCCGCTACATGGTCAACCAGCGCATGCTGGCCGGCCGCGGCATCGAAACCCTGGCCGCCAGCCTCGCTCAGGTCGCCGGCAACGCCAAGGACACGGTGGTGATCATCAACGCCGACGCCCAGGCCTCGCACCAGAGCGTGATCAACGTGATGGATGCGGCACGGCGCGTGGGCCTGACGCAATTGACCTTCGCGACGCAAGGCCAGCACGACGGCGCAGCCAGCTCTGGCCCCTGACCCCATGGTGCCCGCACCGGGCGCCTTTTGCCCATGAGTCGCCTCGCAGAGCACCTCAACCGCGCCTGGTTGCACCGCGGCCTTCTGGCCTGCACGCTGTGGCCGATCTCCTTGCTGATGTCGGTGCTGGTGCGGCTGCGCCGATTCGGATTCCGGCAGGGCTGGTGGCCGTCCGTGCGCCTGCCGGTGCCGGTGCTGGTGGTGGGCAACCGCATCGTCGGCGGTGCCGGCAAAACCCCCACCACCTTGGCCATCTTGCAGCACCTGCAAGCGCGTGGCCTGCGCCCGGGGGTGCTGACGCGTGGCTACAAGGCCAGCCAGGATGCCCCGCCCCATCGCCTGCTCGATGCCTCCACCGAAGCCTCGCTGAGCGCCGCCGAGACGGGCGATGAGCCCCTGCTGATCTGGCGCCGCACCCACGCGCCCATGGCCATTGGCCGCGACCGTGCGCAAGGCGGACGGGCCCTGCTCGCTGCCCACCCCGAGCTCGACATCCTGGTGTGCGACGACGGATTGCAGCACCTGAAACTGCAGCGCGACATCGAGGTCATCGTGTTCGACGAACGGGGCCAGGGCAACGGCTGGCTGTTGCCCGCCGGCCCCCTGCGCGAGCCCATCGACAGCATTGAGACGCCCGGCCTGAAGGCGCCGCCACTGGTGCTCTACAACGCCGCACACGCCAGCACCTTCCTGCCCGGCTTCCTCGCCCAGCGCCGCATGGCCCCGTTGGTCAGCCTGGCGCAATGGTGGCAAGCGCCCGAAGCGGGTGGCGCCACCGTTCCCCGCCCACCACAGCCCGGCGACACCGTGCTGGCCCTGGCCGGCATCGCGCAGCCCCAGCGGTTCTTCCACGCATTGCAAGAGCTCGGCTACACCGTGCAAGGCCTTGCGCTGGCCGACCACGCCGACTTCACGCAACTGCCATGGAGCGATGCTGCCGTGGACCTGATCGTCACCGAGAAAGACGCCATCAAACTCAACCCGACCCGACTGCGACAAGAGCGCCCCCTCACACGGGTCTGGGTCGCGGGGCTAGACTTCCACCCTGAACAGGCCTTCTGGGCCCAACTGGATGCGGCCCTGAACCGCCTCCCCCTCCGTTCCACGCGCGCCTGCCTTCCCGCAACGCCCCTCACCTGACTGCCCCTGTCATGGACACACGCCTCATCGATTTGCTGGTCTGCCCCATCTGCAAAGGCCCCCTGCACCGCCCGCTGCAGACCGACTACCTGATCTGCCGCGCCGACCGCCTGGCCTTCCCCATCCACGACGGCATCCCCGTGATGCTCGAGAACGAAGCCCTGCCCCTGGATGACCAGGACATGCCGGTCGTGCCGAGCACCACGCCGGAGGCCTGAACATGGGCTTCACCGTCCTGATCCCTGCCCGTCTGGCCTCCACCCGCCTGCCCGACAAGCCGCTGGCCGACATCGCCGGCCTGCCCATGGTGGTCCGCGTGGCCCAGCGCGCCGCGCAGAGCCAGGCCAGCCAGGTCGTGGTCGCCACCGACAACGACCGCATCCACGCCGCCTGTGAGGCCCACGGCATCCGATGCGTCATGACCCGTGCCGACCACCCCACCGGCAGCGATCGCCTGGCCGAGGCCTGCGAGCTGCTCGGCCTGGACGGCGACGACGCCGTGGTGAACGTGCAGGGCGATGAGCCCCTGATCGACCCTGAGCTCATCAACGCCTGTGCCTTGCAGTTGGCGCAACGCCCCGACTGCGTGGTCAGCACAGCGGCACACCCCATCGAAGATCCGGCCCATTTCGCCAACCCGAATGTGGTCAAGGTCGTCACCGACGTGCATGGCCGGGCGCTGTACTTTTCGCGCGCGCCGATCCCCTGGTGGCGCGACGCCCCCGTGGCGGGCCAGCCGGCTGCCGGCACCGACACGCCCTTGCGCCACATCGGCATCTACGGCTACCGTGCCGGCTTTCTGCGCCGCTTCCCGCAACTGCCGGTGAGCCCGCTGGAGCGCCTGGAATCGCTGGAACAGTTGCGTGTGCTCTGGCACGGAGAACGCATCGCGGTGCATGTCACCCCGCACGCCCCTGGCGCTGGTGTCGACACACCCGAAGACCTGGCCCGTGTCCGTGCCCTTTTTGGTGCATGAACGACGAGGTCTTGTACAAGACTGTGCGCATGACCCACCTGAGCGAGGGGGCATGCGTGATATCCTTCAAGGCTGTTAACGCAGCCCGATCCCCCTCGGGCCGCAGCTTCATCGGACACCGAGGACTTACATGAGACTGATTCTGTTGGGCGCGCCCGGCGCCGGCAAAGGCACGCAAGCGGCCTTTCTGTGCCAGAAATTTGGCATTCCGCAGATCTCGACGGGTGACATGCTGCGTGCCGCCGTCAAGGCTGGCACCGAGATGGGCCTTGCCGCCAAAAAGGTGATGGACGCTGGCGGCCTGGTCAGCGACGACATCATCATCGGCCTGGTCAAGGAACGCATCCAGCAAGCCGACTGCGCCAACGGCTTCCTGTTCGACGGCTTCCCCCGCACCATTCCTCAAGCCGAAGCCATGAAGGCCGCTGGCGTGAAGATCGATTTCGTGCTCGAAATCGACGTCCCCGACAGTTCCATCATCGAACGCATGAGCGGTCGCCGTGTCCACGTGGCCTCCGGCCGCACCTACCACGTCGTGTTCAACCCGCCCAAGGTGGCAGGCAAGGACGACGTCACAGGTGAAGACCTCATCCAGCGTGACGACGACCAGGAAGAAACCGTGCGCAAGCGCCTGGACGTTTACCATCAACAAACCCGTCCGCTGGTCGGCTACTATGGCGAATGGGCCGCCACCGGCGACGCTGAAGCCCCTCAGTACCGCAAGATTGCCGGCCTGGGTTCGGTCGACGAGATCACGGCGCGTGCCCTCGAAGCCCTGAGCAAGTAAGCTTCTCTTCAGCCTGCTTGCAGGCTGACCACAACGGCCCCGCCGCCCTGTCGCGCCGGGGCCGTTGCATTCTGGCCTCCTCTCCTTTCTATTTGCCGCCCCTGTGATCCCCCAGTCCTTCATTCAAGACCTGCTCGCCCGCACCGATGTCGCCGACATCGTGGGCCGCTACGTCACCTTGAAGAAGGCGGGCATCAACTACAAAGGGCTGTGCCCCTTCCACGGCGAAAAGAGCCCCAGCTTCATCGTCAGCCCCTCGCGTCAGACCTATCACTGCTTCGGCTGTGGGGTGCATGGCAACGCCCTGGGCTTCCTGATGGAATTCAGCGGCCTGGGCTTTGTGGACGCCGTCAAGGACCTGGCCCAGATGCAGGGCATGCAGGTGCCCGACGAGGACATCAGCCCGCAAGAGCGTGAACGCCAGAAGCAGGTCAAGGAAAAACAGACCTCCCTGACCGATGTGATGGCCACCGCGGCCCAGCACTGGAAGCAGCAGCTCAAGAAAAGCCCGCGCGCCATCGACTACCTGAAGGCCCGTGGCCTGAGCGGCCAGATCGCGGCCCGCTTTGGCCTGGGCTATGCCCCCGACAGCTGGCGCGGGCTGGCCAGCGCCTTCCCCAAGTACGACGAACCGCTCCTGGTCGAATCCGGGCTGGTCATCAGCCACGAGCCGCAAGACGGTGAGACCGAAGGCAAGCGCTACGACCGCTTCCGCGACCGGATCATGTTCCCGATCCGCAACCCGCAAGGCCAGGTCATCGGCTTTGGCGGACGCGTGCTCGACAAGGGCGAGCCCAAGTACCTGAACTCGCCCGAAACCCCCGTGTTCGTCAAGGGGCGTGAGCTGTATGGCCTGTTCGAAGGCCGCTCCGCCCTGCGCAACAAGGGCTACGCCATCGTCACCGAAGGCTATATGGACGTGGTGGCGCTGGCACAGTGGGGATATGGCAACGCCGTGGCCACCCTGGGCACCGCCTGCACGGCCGAGCACGCGCAAAAGCTGTTTCGCTTCACCGACCAGGTGGTGTTCAGCTTCGACGGTGACGCGGCCGGACGGCGCGCGGCCGGCCGTGCGCTCGAAGCGGTGCTGCCTCACGCCACCGACACGCGCCGCATCAGTTTCCTCTTCCTGCCGGCCGAGCACGACCCGGACAGCTACATCCGCGAGTTCGGCCCCGAAGCCTTCGAGGTCTGCATCAAGAAGGCCGTCCCCCTGTCTCGTCAGGTGCTGGAGCACGCCAGTGCCGACTGCGACCTCGACAGTGCCGAGGGCCGCGCCCGCCTGCTGGTACAAGCCATCCCCTTGATCGCGCAGTTCCCCGAGGGAGCGCTGAAAGGCCTGATCGCCGACGACTTGGCCCAGATGGCCCGCGCTGCGCCCGATGAGGTCCGCCGCCGCATCGCCGAGCACCCCCTGCCAGGCACCCGTGGCACAGGCCAGACGGCCCGAGCCGGGTCGGAGCGCCCACGCAACGTCGACGGTGGGCCGCCCCCGTTCGACCAGGACGAAGGCGCCCCGGCCGGTCCGATGGACGACCAGCACATTCCCACCTTCGAGCCCGATGGCGGCAACGAGGCCTGGGCCGACGTCTACGCCGAGCAG
>JAGNPA010000089.1 GCA_017989885.1 Aquabacterium sp. | reverse complement strand
CGGCGTCTGCGTTCGACCCTTCCGCTGACCTGATGGACTGGGTGAAGGACCTGAACCTGTACGGATTGGTCGGCATCATCGATCCGCCGCGCCCCGAGGCGCGCGAGTCGATTGCACAGTGCAATGCTGCAGGGATCCAGGTGAAGATGATCACTGGCGACCATCCGCTGACGGCCGCCGCCATCGCGCGCGAGCTCGGGCTGGTCGGCGAGGTGCATGAGGGGCGCGAGCTCGATGGCCTGAGCGAGGAGGCCACCACCGCCCTGGTCGAACGCAGCGCGGTGTTCGCGCGGGTGGCGCCGGAGCACAAGATGCGCATCGTGGAATCGCTGCAGCGGCGCGGTCATGTCGTGGCGATGACGGGCGATGGCGTCAATGATGCGCCTGCGCTCAAACGTGCCGACATCGGCGTGGCGATGGGCATCACCGGCACGGAAGTCACCAAGGAGGCTGCCACCCTGGTGCTCACGGACGACAACTTTGCCTCCATCGTCGGCGCCGTACGCGAGGGACGAACGATCTACGAGAACATCGTCAAGTTCGTCCGTTTCCAGCTGTCGACCAACATCGGCGCCATTCTCACCGTGCTTGGGGCGCCCTTCATGGGCCTGGCGACACCCTTCACCGCAGTGCAGATCCTCTGGGTGAACATCATCATGGACGGCCCGCCGGCGATGACCCTCGGCGTGGAGCCGGCCCGCCCCGGGATCATGGACCAGCCGCCACGCTCGGACGATGCCGCCATCCTGTCGCCGCAGCGCATGTGGCGCATCGCGCTGTACGGGCTGACCATGGCGGTGGGGACCCTGGGCGTCTATGCGTGGGCCATGGCCTCGGGCGATACCGCCCGCGCGATGACGCTGGCCTTCACAACCTTCGTGCTCTTCCAGTTCTTCAACATCTTCAATGCCCGCACCGAGCACGGCAGCGCCTTCAATCGCCAGTTCTTCAGCAATGGGAAGCTATGGGTGGCCCTGCTGGGCGTGGTCCTGCTGCAAGTCGTCGTGGTGCATTGGGCGCCAGCGCAGACGGTGTTCGACACCGTCGACCTGAGTGTGAATGACTGGTTGATTGCCAGTGCTGTCGCATCCTCGACGCTTTTGCTCGAAGAGGCACGCAAGCTGTTGTTCAGGCTGGTGAGGTGACAGCAGATCTGCATGGGGCCGGTTCTTTCTGCCGGCACAGGCCGGTCCCCTTCAACCGAATTACCAGAGAACGGCCTTGCCGCATCACTGGGGAAGGTCTCAGTCCGGCCAGGAGCTGTAGGGCACCCTCACGGCGGATCTGCGATTCCGGTGGCCACTCTAGCCCAGGTACAAGTCGTTCCCAGTTCGGGGCGCTAATTAGCGCGCTGCGATCAAAAGTTCGTCGAAAAAACGGAAGCTTACCATCCTCATAAACGATTAATTCGAACGTTGAACAGTGTAAGAATGGCTTCCGTTACTGCAATACAGCCAGGAGATGATCTTGTTCTACGCACTCAGTTGGTTTTCGGTGTTCGGCCTACTCGCACTCTGGTCGCTATCAGCCTGGGCGCTGCATTCAGTTGCCGTTTGGTCGGTTTCGAATGCCAGCGCGCTGACCGGTGTCGCATCAGGTGTCGAGGGGCTGCGTCTGCCGGAATGGCTACCGTCTTGGGTGCCGCCGGAGATCGCACAGGCGATGACTTCGCTGCTGGCAGGTTTTGTGCCGGTCATGGAAGGTCTGTTGCAGGCTATGCCAGTGCTGGCGGGCGGCCTGACCATGGTGGCCTGGGTAATCTGGGGTCTTGGCAGTGCGCTGCTGCTCCTGCTTGGAGCGGGGCTGCATCTGAGCATTGCAATGTGGCGCCGCCACAGCGGTGATTCCGGGCCGCAACCGGCGAGTCGGTTGGCGGCATGACGGGAGTCACCCCTCCGCGTAAGGGTATTCGACGCCGTGCTCAAGTGGTCCATCGCCAATTTCTTGGCTGTTCGCGCAAGGCGGATAATGCGTATTGGGCAACTTTTTGAGCTCTGCAGGAACTGATCATGAACCTTCTCTTGTTCCTCGGCGGCCTGACCTTGCTGGTTATCGGCGCCGACATCCTGGTTCGCGGTGCGTCCAAGCTGGCGATGTCCGTCGGTATCAGCCCGCTTGTCGTCGGGCTCACCATCGTTGCCTTTGGCACTAGCGCGCCCGAGGTTGCGGTGAGCGTTGGCGCCATCCTCGACGGCAAGACCGACATTGCCATCGGCAACGTGGTGGGCAGCAACATCTTCAATGTGCTGTTCATCTTGGGCATCAGTGCCCTGATCACGCCGCTGGTAGTCAACATCCAGTTGATCCGGCAGGAGGTGCCGATCATGCTGGGCGCAAGCCTGTTGCTGCTGGCGCTCACTCTGGATGGCAGGCTCTCGTTCCTTGACGGGGGCTTCCTGTTTGCCCTGCTGTTGGCCTACACCGTATTCTTGGTCGTGCAATCGCGGCGCGAGACCCAAGCCGCAAAGGACGAGTTTGCCGAAGAGATCAAGCCAGCTCAGACCGGAGCCTGGGACAGCCACTGGGCTGTGCAGATAGGATTGATCGCTGCGGGTCTGGTGGCGCTGGTCTTCGGCTCGGACTACCTGGTCCAGGCTTCGGTGAACTTTGCCAAGGCCATGGGTGTGAGCGACCTCGTCATCGGCCTGACGATCGTCGCCGCCGGCACCAGCATGCCTGAGGTGGCTACCAGCATCACAGCCGCGATCAAGGGCGAACGCGATATCGCGGTGGGGAACGTCGTCGGCAGCAACACCTTCAACATCCTGGGCTGCCTGGGCTTGTCGGGGCTGGTGTCGGGCGACCTGGGCCTGGCGATGGCGCCATCGCTGCTGGCCTTCGATATCTGGGTGATGTTGGCGGTGGCCCTGGCCTGCCTGCCGGTGTTCATGACCGGTCGCGAGATCGCGCGCTGGGAAGGCGGCGTCTTTTTGGGTTACTACATCGCCTACGTGGCCTACCTGCTTCTGGCGGCGCAGCAGCATGATGTGCTGCCGGTCTTCTCGAGCGTGATGATGAGCTTTGTCGTACCGCTGACCGTGGTGACCCTGGTGGTGGTGGTGATCCGCCGTCCGTCCGCAACATGACGGCGCCCATCGTGCAGCGGTTACGCGAAACATCCGCAGCCTTATCCGAAGAGCGGGTGTCGATGCAAACCCTGGCGCACGGCCACGGGGCCGCAGCACACGGCACTATGCTGCTGTTGATGGCAGGGCCTTGCCTCCTGCCCGCATATTGATGAGTCCGCGCCGTTCCGTCCAAACGGGACGTCGCAATGCATACGCAGATTCTCCATCGATTCAAAGGTCGCTCGCGAATGGCGGGTTTCTGCAGGAAGACGTCGCAAAGCCCTCGATTCAGCGACCGTCCGGTCTGGGTCGGATCCAGCCGTTCCGTCCCGGCGGGACCTTCGAGGCCTTCGGCCGCACCGCGCGCGACATTGGACAGTCGACGCCGTTTCGTCCAATGGGGGGCTGCTCGCCCCCAAAAGTTGTCACCTTAGGGGTCGAGCGACCGCCAAAACTGCTCACAAACCCTCACTTTTCCCCCGGCGTGCTTCGGATGTTCAAGGCGTCACAGATTTCTTGCCATGCCGCTGGAACCCGCTCCAGTGCTGGGTTCTTGGCGTCCAGGGAGCCTCTGCGGGGACGGACGTTTTCCTCCTCGCCGAGCACGCATCTGAAACTTCCCCAAAAACTATCACCTTTCTGCTGAAGCCCGCGCCGTTGCTGGGTTCTAGCGTACAACAGGCTTGAAATTCTCACTCCCGATGTACGTGGCTGAGAGTTGCTCAAAAGTTATCACCATGCGCTACAACACGCGCCACTGCTGGGTTTTCCTACTGCCGTAGTCCCGTCATGACATGCCTGACCTGACTCCGCAGGTTCAGAAAGGTCCTTCTGTCGCTCGGCGAGCAGGAAACAGTCACAAACAAGCGCCCTGACGGTGGCGTGAGACGCCCATGCTTCTTTCCACGGTGAAAACGCCAGCCTTCCCGCAGCAGCGAGCGCACGAGCGAATCGACGTCCTTGCAAGTACTGTATTTCATCTGGATTAGCGCCATCACAGAGCGCCAGGTCCATGCGGGTACCGCATGGACCTGGTTGCCGGTGTGTTACTTGCGCGGCGGGTTGTTACCCCGGCCAGGGCCGGACGGATTACCAGTCTTGCTCGGTCCGTTTTCGAGGTGGTTCATGTTCATCTCCTGTGGAAGTGCCCCGGAATTTGCGGACGAGCGGGGGCCCGAGGCGTACCCTCGCTCGCTGAGTTGATAGGTGGGATTGGACGGCGGGCTAGCTAAGCCACGCTTCGATGTGCTGCTTCAGGGCTACCCGATCCTTGTGCCGCCAGGGCGCTGCCCCAAACAGCCCGGGCGCAGTCTCTTCGACGAGCTGGATCCGGTACCGCAAGCCATACCGGCCCCCTGGCGCGCCTCCGGTCGGCCACAGATAGAGCGCGCACCCGTCGTCTGTCACGGTGACTTCCCAGCACTGACGCGGGTAGGCCGAAAGGTGCGGCTCGAGGATCTCCTGGAGGGCGGCTCCAAGCGTCCACGTTGCGACAAGGTGACTTTTTCCGACTTCCCGCTCGGCTGCGAGTCTTTCGTCGGGGACCTCTTCCAGAGCTCCAGAGACGATCTGTTCCGAGATGCGCTCACCCGATTCGCCGTTGTATTCAGTCACCTGAAGCCGAAGCCGGCGTACATCACCTGGCGTAGGAGAGCCGTCGAAGCTGGTCACGAAATTCGCGGCGGAACGCGCCCAGGTCAGCAAAGGTTCTTCCAACAAGAAGACATCACGCCAGCCAGGCTTCAGCCAGCGAACGCCCCTGGCGTCGGGAAGGCAGCGGACAAAGTCGATCCAGGTCGTGAATCGACCGCAAAGCGGATCGATCTCGAGCCGGTACCACGGTGGGGCACGGTGCATCCGGATCCGGCCGTCGCTTCCAAAGTCCTCGAGAAGCATGCCGACAATCTCAGGAATCAGCGTCATCACGCCGGCCGTACCGAGCACGAGCTCCGTGCGGGTGTAGATCGGGCAGCTGGCCACCACCAGCCAGTGACCGTCCACATGCGCTGGTTCCAGAATCTCGCCTTCACTCAACCCGGTGAGTCGTGACAGCTCGGCAAGCTCGCCAGGGTTGCGTGCGAGTTGCGCGGCTTCAATGCGCCTGGCCACATTGCGCGCCATCGACGCCAGCCCATCCTCGGAATCGGAACCGTCACTGCACGCTTCATCCAGCGCGCTCTTCAGGACGACGTTTTCGTGACGGAGCTGTTCAGCGAGAAGGTCGAGAATCCGTTTCTCGTAGATCCCGGTATCCGGCGGAACGATGCCCTCCAGCTCCGCCAGTGTGACATCGAGGATCTGGGCGATGGCTTCGGCTCGCTTGCGGCTCGTTCTTCCTCGCGCCTCGATGCGCCGATAGCTGGCGGTGCTCGTGTCTGGATCCTGCTCGTCGAGGCCCAGACGTTCGCAGAGCGCGCTCGCCAGGTCGGCTTGACTCAGCCCCCTTTCGTCGCGCAGTTCGCGCAGCCGCTGGCGATCGATCTTGAATGATGGACGACCCATATACCCTCCGTGAATGTGTCGTCATCATGGAGGAGGGGTTTTATGTTCGCCAGTATCAAAAAGAGAACATAAAAGCAGTTGCCCAGCACGAGGGGGGCGTCCATTGCTCATTGAGCGCGAAGTGCAGCTTGGTAAGGGGACTCCAGCAACTGTTCGGCGGTCGTGACCACACCACCGTGCTGCGGAGTGAAAGCAGAATTGAATGAAGCGGAGCGCCGATCGAGGTCTTACCTTTTTTGCGCACAGCTTTCTGAAAAGGTTTTCGGGCGTGCGCCTACGAACAAAAAGGGCACCCCTATGCAACAGGATCGGCAAGGATGGCAATCACATCTGTTCTCGGTTGCGCCGACTGATGGACCCCTTTTTAGGCGCAGGCGGTATCCGCATCGTTTGAAACATTGAGGCTGGACATGGCAGAAAAACTCGTCACTGAGATCGTTGCCCCTGCGGTGCTCCTTGTCATGTATCCCACACTCCTCATGCTTGGGAAGCGGCTAGTGGCATGGGCAGAAGCGAAGCTCAAAGGAAGGTCAAAATAGTGTTTCCCCGGGAGACACTGTCGGCATCCGAGGCAGCATGAGGCGTTGGCGCTTCTCGATGGCCGGCAGTTCAGCAGCCCCACCGTTTCGCGGTCAGGCTGCAGGCAGTGGACGCCCTTGGCGGGGACGTGGTCGGGCTGGGCGTGGCAGCAGGGGGCGGTATGCTGTGCCCTGCACCGCTGGCAAACCATGGGCGCTGCCCACACCTGCCCTTCTCGCAGGGGCTAGGGGGCTGGGGGTCACAAGCTTCCCAGCCCTCCAGCTCAGCGTTTTGTCCAGCGGGGCGTCAAGGGTCCGCGTCTGCGGCGCCTGGCTGCGCCGGCCCTTTACACTCGAGGCCACCGTAAGAGCGATAAGTGCCGTGGTCTCGCAACCAACTACGTTTTTTCGAAGTGCCTCGGTAACCGCGCAGTGAGGACGACGATTTGTACGAAGCTTGGAAGGTGGATTCCTTGTGTTCCAAAAAGCATGAAATCGCCATGCTCAGGGTAGCGACCTCCGTAGATGTCGCCTAGGTGATTCCCTACGGACCCACGGACGCACTGCCTTAGTTCATAGCAAAGCCAAGAGTAAGACGGCCTTTCATCAATCTCTACTTCACGAAGGAAGCACTCGACATCTCCGATGCAAAAGCGCAGCGCACGAGCAACTAGGAAACGGTTCGCACCAAAAGGGACTTCCCAGCCATGCTCGCCTTCTTCTAGGCGATCCGCATGTTTGGGGGCTCTGACCCAGCTACCACTGGGGTGGTCCCAAAAGGCTGTGTGCTGAATGAAATGGTGTGCGATCTCGTAGCTTACGTGCTCTGCCGTCCCTAGGATGCGCAAACCTTCCCTGCAGTCAGCGATAGCTGCGCTTGTCGGGTTATTCATGACCGATGTCTACTGCGCAATGGAGAATGATTTTATAGATGCTAAAGAGGTACTAGGGGTCGTCTCAGAAAACGGAGAATAAAGCACGTTAAGCCGATGGCATTGGTCGCAGCGGTCTGAACTTACCTGCGCCGATCTTGGCGAACCTGGTCGCGATCGCCTCATCCTTCGACCACGACG
>JAGNPA010000088.1 GCA_017989885.1 Aquabacterium sp. | reverse complement strand
CCCGTGCCGCAATAGGGGCAGGTGGCACGCGTGACCTGGGTCTGCGCAACGTGAGTGTCCATGGCCTCACCCTGCGATCTGGCCGAACATCAGCCCGCTGCGCCGCGCTGCCACCGAGGCACCGTCCTTGATCAACTGAAAATAGTCGCTGCCGTGGCGCGTGTCGCCATACATGCAAGCGCCCACCAGCTTGTCGTCCTTGAGCACCAGCTTCTTGTAGACCCGCGCCAGTGGGTCGGACAGCACGATCTCCTCGGTGCCAGGTCCGCCCATGAAGTCCCCGGCCGAAAACAGCTCGATGCCCGTCACCTTGAGTTTGGTCGACAAGCGCGAGCCCGTGTAGCGCCCGATGCCGTGCATCGCCAGGTGGTTGGCGCACACCTTGCCCTGCTCGAACAAGGGCGCCACCAGGCCGTACGCCACGCCCCGGTGCGCGGCGCATTCCCCCACGGCATAGACCCGCGGGTCGGTCACCGTCTGCATGGTGTCGCTCACGACAATGCCACGCTCGCAGTGCAGGCCCGCTTGCTGCGCCACGCCCACATTCGGGCGCACGCCGGCGGCCACGACCACCAGCTCGGCCGGGATCTCGCTGCCATCCTGAAACCGCACGGCCTGCACGCGACCGTCCGTCCCCCCCACATAGGCCTGCGTTTGCGTGCTGAGGCGGAACGTCAGCCCGCGCTCCTGCAGCGAGGTCTGCAGCAGCCGCGCCGCCGTTTCGTCCAGCTGCCGGTCCAGCAACCACGGCCCCAGGTGCACCACCGTCACCTGCATGCCGCGCTGCATCAGGCCATTGGCGGCTTCCAGCCCGAGCAAGCCGCCGCCAATCACCACCGCATGCGCATGCCGGGCGGCCGCATCGATCATGTACTGCGTGTCGGCAATGTCGCGGTAGCCGAGAACGCCGTCCAGTTGCGTGCCGGGCAGGGGGGGCAAGAAAGGCGTGGAGCCAGTGGCCAGCAACAGGCGGTCGTAGGGGGCCTGCGTGCCATCGTCGGCGGTGACGATGCGTCGTGTGCGGTCAATCGACACCACCTTCTTGCCCAGATGCAGGGTGATGCCCTGCGAGGCATACCAGCCCAGCGGGTTGAGGATGATCTCGTCAATCGTCTGTTCACCCGCCAGCACCGGCGACAGCAGGATGCGGTTGTAGTTGGGATGCGGCTCGGCGCCAAAAACGGTGATCTCGTACAGATCAGGCGCCACCTTGAGCAACTCCTCCAGCGTGCGGACACCGGCCATGCCGTTGCCCACCATCACCAGCTTCATCTTCGTCATGCGCGTGCTCCGTCAGCGGATATGGATATCGTTGTCCGGAACACAAAGCATGAAACAGACCAGCTCTGTGAACCCTTTTGGGGCAAAAAAGCGCCATCGATGCCCACGAGGGGTCCATACCGGGTCGCGCGCCACCCTGAGGATCAAGCACAATCACGCCAGTGAAACAGGAGATTGCATGAGCATCAAATCAGACCGCTGGATTCGCCGCATGGCGGAGGAACACGGCATGATCGAGCCCTTTGAACCGGGCCAGATTCGCGTCAATGCCGAAGGCCAGAAGATCGTCAGCTACGGCACCAGCAGCTACGGCTACGACATCCGCTGCGCACCCGAGTTCAAGGTGTTCACCAACATCTACTCCACGGTGGTGGACCCCAAGAACTTCGACGAAAGAAGCTTTGTGGACATCAACAGCGATGTCTGCATCATCCCGCCCAACAGCTTTGCGCTGGCCCGCACGGTCGAGTACTTCCGCATCCCCCGCAATGTGCTGACCATCTGCCTGGGAAAGAGCACCTACGCGCGCTGCGGCATCATCGTCAACGTGACGCCGTTCGAGCCCGAGTGGGAAGGCTACGTCACCCTCGAATTCAGCAACACCACGCCCTTGCCCGCCAAGATCTACGCCGGCGAAGGCTGCGCCCAGGTGCTGTTTTTCGAGAGCGACGAGGTCTGCGAGACCAGTTACCGTGACCGAGGTGGCAAATACCAGGGGCAAACGGGCGTCACGCTGCCCAAGACGTGACATGATCGTGAATGGGCCGGCATCGCCTCACTCCTGTGTGGGGTTTGCGCCGGTCTTTTAGAATCTGGCTTCAGGTGAAATCAGTTTCCCCTGTCCCGGATCCGCTCGGGCTCATATACAAAATTCCAGAAGGAAGTCGCACGGGCAGCGCACTCACGGCCGAGTTTTCGGACTCATGGGAGGGGGTGAGCGCGCAGGATTGTTGATTGTTGTACCCCTACTCACTGAGCCACACCCCCGATGCGCCGACCGCTCCAATCTCCTGCGTTGATCAACGCGTTTTACGACAGCTTGCGGCCCGAGCAGCGTGAAACCTGCATGGCCATGCAGCGCGCGATCCTGTCGGTGGCCCCGCACCTGCGCCCCGAGGTCAAGTGGGGCAACCTGTGCTTCATGAACGAGCACGACAACATGATGGCGATCGCCTTGTTCAAGATGAACGCCCACCTGCAGATCTTCAACGGCGTGGCCCTGGTGCCTGAGTTCCCTGAGCTCGAAGGCGCCGGCAAGGGCATGCGCCACATCAAGTCGCGCTACCGTCAGCCCGTCAACGAGCAACTGGTGCGTGAGCTGACCCTGGCCAGCCTGCAGGCAGCGGCCACAGCAGCCCACCGAGCCAGTCAGCGGTGGGGTTAATCGGGCCGGGGTGCACAGTCTCGCCATCGCTTGCTAGCATCCCCTCATGCAGAGCTTGAACGCCGACCTTCACTGCCACTCCAATGTTTCGGATGGCACCTTGACGCCCGAGGAGGTCGCCGCGCGTGCGCACCGCAATGGGGTCGAGCTCTGGTCCTTGACCGATCACGACGAGATCGGCGGGCAGGAGCGGGCGCGTGACGCAGCCCACCGCCTGGGCATGAGTTACCTGTCGGGCAGCGAGATCTCGGTCACCTTTGCCGGCCGAACGGTTCACATCGTGGGCCTGGGTTTTGATGCCAACGACACCGACTTGGCGCACGGCTTGGCGGCCACCCGAGGGGGGCGTGAACAACGGGCGCGCAACATGGCGGCCGACCTGGAACGGGTGGGCGTGCACGGCGCGTTCGAGGGGGCCTTGAAGTACGTTGGCAACCCTGACCTCATCTCTCGCACCCATTTCGCACGCTACATGGTCGAAATCGGCGTGTGCAAGGAACTGTCCGATGTGTTCAAGCGCTACCTCACCGAAGGCAAGCCGGGCTACGTCGAACACCGCTGGGCCAAACTGAGTGACGCCGTGCGCTGGATCACCGAGGCGGGCGGCGTGGCCGTGATCGCCCACCCGGGCCGCTACGACCTGACGCCCAACGAAGAATTCGCCCTGTTCGCCGAGTTCAAGGCCCTGGGCGGCTTGGGCGTGGAGGTGGTCACCGGCAGCCACACCGTGCCCGAGTACCAGAAGTACGCCGACCTGGCCTGTGAGCTCGACCTGCTGGCCTCGCGCGGCTCCGACTTTCACGACCCCAAGGAAAGTCACACCGACCTGGGCACCTTGCCCGCCTTGCCCAAGCGCGTGAGGCCGGTGTGGGAGGCGCTGGCGCACCGCGTTCAGCACCCCTGAGTCACGTGCCTGGGCTTGGGGCACTCGCCATGTCTGCCGGAAAGTTGTAGGCTCACAGGCTATGGCTCAATACTTCGAAGTTCACCCGGTCCAGCCCCAGGTCCGCCTGCTCAAGCAGGCCGCTGATATTTTGGCCAAAGGCGGCATCGCGGCCATCCCCACCGATTCCAGCTACGCCCTGGTCTGTCGCCTCGACGACAAAGCCGCCGTGGATGCCCTGCGCCGCGTTCGGGGCGTGGACGACCGCCACCTGCTCACGCTGTTGTGCCGAGACCTGTCCGAATTGGCCAACTATGCGCGCGTCGACAACCAGCAGTACCGCCTCCTGAAGCTCGGCACGCCGGGGCCCTTCACCTTCATCCTGGAGGCCACCAAAGAGGTGCCCCGTCGGGTCTCGCACCCCTCACGGCGCACCATCGGCCTGCGCGTGCCGGAACACCCGGTGTGTCAGGGCCTGCTGGAGCAGATCGGCGAGCCCTTGCTGGCCACCACGCTGATCCTGCCGGATCACGACGACCCGCTCAATGACGCCGAAGAGATTCGCGAGGCGCTCGACAAGCGCATCCAGGCCATCGTGGACGCTGGAGCCTGTGCCATGACGCCCACCACCGTGATCGACCTCAGCAAGGGCGGTGAGCCCGAAGTGGTGCGTCAGGGACGCGGCGACCTGTCGGTGCTCGGACTGGGCTGAAGCGGCTCGGTCTGCAGGGCGCGCGTCAGCCACAGCGGATCGAACCCCAGCTGCCAATGCCCCTTCACCTGCAGCAACGGCACGCCCGGCGCGCCCTGGGCCTCAAACGTGGCACGGCAGGTGGCATCGAGGTCGATGTTGCACTCGCGCCAGGGCACGCCATGCCCGTTCAGCCACACCTTGGCCTTGGCGCAGTAAGGGCAGGTGGTCGTCGTGTACATGGTGATCTGGTCGGGCTGGGCCAGCGCCTTCACGGCCTCGCCCTGGCGCTCATGGCGCCACCATGTCCAGGCCTGCATGCCGCCGAACACCAGCAGCAACACCACCGCCAGCCCCCATAGCGAGGAACGCGGAGGGGGGCTGGCCGGCTGCGTCATCGCGGATCCGCTGGGGCCGCAGGCTTGGCCTTTTGTCCCAGCTTGCTTTCCTGGCCGGCCATCAGCTTGCGGATGTTGGCCTCATGACGCCAGATCAACAGCAGGCTCATCACGATCACGCCGATGCTCAAGGGACCAAAGCCCCAGCCGACGATCTGCACGATGGGCGCGGCCACCGCCGCCGCCAGGGACGCCAGGGAGGAGTAGCGGAACACCACCGCCGTGACCAACCACACCAGCAGCACCAGGCCACCCAGGGCGCCCGAATAGCCGAGCAGCACGCCGGCTGCCGTGGCCACGCCCTTGCCGCCCTCGAACTTGAAGAACACCGGCCAGAGGTGCCCGATGAAGGCGCCCAGGCCCACCAGCGTCACCACGGTCTCGCTCAGGCCCAGCTGCAGCGCCACCAGCACCGGCACATAGCCTTTCAAGGCATCGAACACCAGGGTCAGGATGGCCGCGCCCTTGTTGCCCGAGCGCAGCACATTGGTCGCACCGGGGTTGCCCGACCCGTAACTGCGGGGGTCCGCCAGTCCGAACAGGCGACTGACGATCACCGCAAACGAGAGAGAGCCGATCAGGTAACCGACAACCGCCGCGAGGACGCTCAGCACCAGGGGGTCAAAGCTGGACAAATTCATGCTTGAAAGACAAAGATCACCATAACCCGCCAGTGTAGTGGGTGTGCCAGGCCGAGCGGCCCGCCCCCGGATGCGTGGCGGGTTTTTCCCATGCCGGGCGAGAGGACGGCTGGGGACAATCGCGGCCACCTTGACCGATTGACGAAGCGCACACGCCTTGGCCATGATTTCTTACGAGCAACCCAAACTTTGGCAACGCCCCTGGGTGATGACCCTGACCCTTGGCACCTTGGTGCTCGTCGTGGCCGCGTGGTGGACGTCCGCTCGCGAATCCGAGGCCGAGGCTCAGGCCCCCGCGCAGCCCAATTCGGTGGTCCGCAGTGACGCCGGCGTCAGCGCGTCCGACTCACTGATCACCGCTCCCTTGCCCGATGACGGCACCCATCCGCCTGACTTCAGCGCGCAAGAGTGGGCCACCCTCCAGGCCGCCACCGCCGAGGCCCCGCAACCGGATCGCGAGCTTGCGCGTCTGGTGAGCTATCTGCGCTTCCAGAAAGGCTTTGCACAGTGGCAAAGCCTGCAGAACTCGCCCGACATCGCGGCCCGCCATCGGCTGGCCGAGCAGTTGCTGGCGCAGTTGCCCGAGCGCGTGCGGCAAGGCGAAATGGGGGCCGGCGAGGTGACCTTGCTGCAGCAGGCGCTGCTCGTCGACCTGGTGCCCGACGAAACGCAGCGCCAACAGCGGCTGGCACTCGTCCAGGCTGACGTGGCGAAGGCCATGCCGCCCGCCGACACCACGCAACAGGCCCTGAACGAAGCCCGACGCAGCGAATACAAACGCCGCGAAGCGGCCATCCTGGCCGACTACCAGACCCGCCCGGAGGCCCAGCGCAACCCCGCCCAGCTCGAAGCGGCCCTGGAAGAGGCCCGCCGAGCCGTCTACGCGCCCGCCAACTGAGCCTGGCAGCCCACATTTGTCGTCCAGAACGCGACCTGAGCACGTTTGGCAGGGGGAGGTCGATAGAATCCCGGCCAGATGACTCCAATCCGATCTTCCCCCTCTCGCTGGCTTTGGGGCCTGCTGGCCGCCGTCGTGGCCGGCCTGATCTGGTGGCACGCCACCATCTTGCTGCCCTTTGTCGTCAGCATCATCCTGGCCTACGTGCTGCGCCCGGCAGTCGATGCCCTGGAAAAGCGCCGCTGCCCCCGTGCGCTGGCCGCCATGGCCTGCCTGTTCGGCGTGGTGCTGGCTGGCGTCATCGTCTTCGTGCTGCTGGTGCCCATCGTCTCGAAGCTCGCGCCCATGCTCAGGGAGCAACTGCCCGATCTGATCGCGGGCTGGTGGCTGCAGATTGCGCCCCCCTTGGTCAAACTCGGCCTGCCCGTCCCGGTGAGCCTGGCCGAGGTCAAAACCGAGCTGATGGAGTTGCTCCAGAGCCACGGGGCAGAGTGGGGCGCCACGGTGTGGCAGTCGCTGGTCATCGGGGGGGGCAACCTGGCCAGCCTCGTGGGCCTGGGCCTGCTGATCCCCATGCTGGCTTTCTACTGGCTGATCGACTGGGACCGCATGATGCCGCCGCTGCGCGAGCTGATTCCACGCCGCTGGCGATCGGGGGTCTACGGCTTCATGGAAGAGGCCGACACCCTCATGGGCCAGTACCTGCGCGGACAACTGTGGGTGATGCTCATCCTGGCGGGCTACTACAGCCTCGGCCTGATGCTGTTCGGGTTTGATCTGGCCCTGCCGATCGGCGTGTTCACCGGGCTGGCCGTGTGCATCCCGTACCTGGGCTTTGGCCTGGGGATGGTGCTGGCGGCGCTGGCCGGGGTCTTGCAGTTCACCGCTGCGGGCGAGAGCCTGTGGCAGCCCGCCATTGGTGTGGCGGTCGTCTACGGCTTCGGCCAGGTGGTCGAGAGCTTCTATCTCACCCCTCGCCTGGTGGGCGAGCGCA
>JAGNPA010000087.1 GCA_017989885.1 Aquabacterium sp. | reverse complement strand
GGCGCCAGGTAGCGGTATTCCAGGTCCAGGCCCACGCCGCGGCGCGTGGACAGCAGCGGCGCGATGGTGGCGTCCTGCTCGGGCGCGATGTTCCAGTAATACGGCAGCGAGAACTCGAAGCCGCTCTTGCTGTCGAAGTAGAAGCTGGGCGGCAGCAGGCCGGACTTGCGCGCATCGCTCAGCGGGAAGCTCAAATAGGGCGTGGCCAGAATGGGCACACCCTTGAACCAGATCACCGCATTGCGGGCTGTGCCCTCGTTGGCCTCCATGTCCATGTAGACGCTGCTGGTCTGCAGCGACCAGTCGGGCTCGCCCGGCAGGCCCTCGGAGGTGTTGGCCGGGGTGCAACTGCTGTAGGTGGTGCGGGTGGCACGCAGGCGCTTTTCACCCAGGAACTCGACCAGTTCGGCGCTGCCACCGGCCTGGGGGCGCGCAAACCAGAAGCGCGGGCTCACGAACTCGCCTTCCAGGCGGTCGAGCTGCAGCGACAGCTCCGGGCCCATGAAGATGTTGCCCTGGCGTTCGATGCGCACCTTGCCTACGGCCCGTGCCGTGTTGTCGGCCTGGGTGTGGGTCAGCTCGTCGGCCTGCAGCGACAGGTCACCCTGGCGCAGGCGCACCTTGCCGGTGGCGCGGGTGCGCTCGCCGGCTTCGCCTTCCAGGTGGTCGGCCTCGAAATACATCGGCTCCTTGCCCTGCTTGCCGCCCGTGACGATGCGGGGCAGCGAGAAGGACAGGGCGGAGGGCGCCGAGGCTCCCGAAGCGGAAGGCGCCGCAGCCGCCTGGGCCAGCAAATTGGGCGGGGACGGGTCCACCGCCTGGGCGCGCACGGGCGCCGTCAGGGCGAGGCTCACCATCGCCAGGCCGGCCGCGCAAGCGGTCGGGGTCCAGCGGGTGGGCAGGACGCCAGGGCGTCGAAGAGGGCAGGCCAGGAGGGAGTTCACGGTCACGATGGCGCGTCGCTAAAGGGGCGGCGGCGGGGCCTGCGCAGGTGCAGGCTGGCCTTGCCTAAAATCAGTGCATTATTTCATGTCCCTCTGCCTTCTGACCGTTCTCTGACTCCGCCATGACCTCCACGTCGTCCACACCGGCTTCGGCCTCGCCTGCTTCCGACATCCACTGGGCCGATCCGGCCCGTCAGCAGGCCTTCGGGATCTGGTTGGCCGCCCAGGCGGGCCGCCATGGCGTGCAGCCCGACAGCCTGCGCTCGGCCAGTGCCGACGCGAGCTTCCGACGCTACTTCCGCGTGGACGCACCCACGGCGCCACGCGGCACCCTCATCATCATGGACGCCCCGCCCGAGAAGGAAGACTGCCACCCCTTCGTCGCCGTGGCGCGGCTGCTGGAGGCCGGCGGCGTGGGCGTGCCCCACATCCTGGAGTGGGACGAGGCCCAGGGCTTCATGCTGCTGTCCGACCTGGGGCAGCACACCTTTTTGGCCACGCTGGAGGCCACCGACTACGACCATGGCCCGGCCTCGACCAACCGCGCCCTGTACATGAGCGCGATCGACGAGCTGGTGCGCCTGCAGGCCGTGCCTGCCGACAGCCTGCCGCTCTACGACGACGCCCTGCTGCAGCGCGAACTCGACCTGCTGCCCGAGTGGTACCTGACCCAGCTGCGCGGCGTGAGCCTGGACGAGGCCACCCGCACCATGCTGGCCCAGACCTTCGCCCTCATCAAGGCCGAGGCGCTGGCCCAGCCCACCGGCTTCGTGCACCGCGACTATCACAGCCGCAACCTGATGGCCGACCCGGCCGATCCCAAGGCGCGCCTGGGCGTGATCGACTTCCAGGACGCCGTGCGCGGCCCCTTGACCTACGACCTGGTCTCGCTGCTGCGCGACGCCTACGTCATCTGGGACGAGGACATCCAGCTGGACTACGCCGTGCGCTTTTGGGAAAAGGCGCGCAAGGCCGGCTTGCCGGTGGCCGACGATTTCGGTGATTACTGGCGCCAGTTCGAGTGGATGGGCCTGCAGCGCCACCTCAAGGTGCTGGGCATTTTTGCCCGCCTGGCCCTGCGCGACGGCAAGCGCCAGTACCTCGACGACATCCCCCGCGTGTGGACCTATGCCCACCGCGTGGCCTCGCGCTACCAGGGCCTGGGCCCGCTGGCACGCCTGCTGGAGCAGGCCGAAGCGGCCCACGGCGGCACCCAGACCCAGGTCGGTTACACCTTCTGAAACCCCGTCCGCAAGAAAACTGCGCAAAAAAGCAGCAACAAGCGGATAATCCGCCTTCGATGAATTCAAATATCTCCCAAGATGCGGCCGTGACGGCCGAGGTGAACGCCGCCCCTGAGGTCGCGCCTGAAGCCCCCGCCCGGTTTGACACGCTGCCCCTGGATCCCAAGATCCTCAGCGCCATTGCCTATCCCACGATGACGCCGATCCAGGCCAAGGCCATTCCCTTGGTCCTGGCCGGTCGTGACGTCATGGGCGCCGCCCAGACCGGCACCGGCAAAACCGCCGCCTTCTCCATCCCGCTGCTTCAGAAGATGATGAAGCACGAGAACGCCAGCATGTCGCCGGCGCGCCACCCCGTGCGCGCCATCGTGCTGGCGCCCACGCGCGAGCTGGCCATCCAGGTGGCCGACAACGTCAAGACCTACGCCAGCAAGTGCAACCTGCGCTCGGCCGTGGTGTTTGGCGGCATGAACATGAAAGAGCAGACGCTCGAGCTCAAGGGCGGGGTCGAGGTGCTGATTGCCACCCCGGGTCGCCTGATCGACCACATCGAGGCCAAGAACTGCAACCTCTCGCAGGTGGAGTACGTGGTCCTCGACGAAGCCGACCGCATGCTCGACATCGGCTTCCTGCCCGACCTGCAGCGCATCCTGAGCTATCTGCCCAAGACCCGTCAGACCCTGCTGTTCTCGGCGACCTTCTCGCCCGAGATCAAGAAGCTGGCGCAAAGCTACCTGCAAGACCCGGTGCTGGTCGAAGTGGCCCGTCCCAACCAGACGGCCACCAACGTCGAGCAACGCTTCTACAAGGTGGACGACGATGACAAGCGCCACGTGATCCGCCAGATCCTGCGCGACCGGGGCATCACGCAGTCCATTGTCTTCGTCAACTCCAAGCTGGGCGCCGCCCGCCTGGCCCGCACCTTCGAGCGCGACGGCCTGCGCACCACGGCCCTGCATGGCGACAAGTCGCAAGACGAGCGCATGAAGGCCCTGGACGCCTTCAAACGGGGTGAGTTCGACCTGCTGGTGGCCACCGACGTGGCCGCGCGCGGCATCGACATCGCGGCCTTGCCGGCGGTGTTCAACTACGACATCCCCTTCAACGCCGAAGACTACGTGCACCGCATTGGCCGTACCGGTCGTGCCGGCGCCAGTGGCCTGGCCGTGTCGCTGGTGACGAGCTCCGATGCGCGCCTGATGGGCGACATCGAAAAGCTGCTCAAGAAAAAGCCCGAGGTCGAGCCCTTCGAGCTGGAGCGCAACCGTCGCAGCGACCGGGGTGAGCGCAGTGAGCGTGGCGACCGTGACGGCTACCGTCGCGAAGCCCGCGAGGGCGGCATCGAGAGCCGTCCCCGTGCCAGCGAAAGCCGTGAGGAACGCGAGCCGCGCCCCGTGCGCGCCGCACCGCAGCGTCGCCCATCGTCCGACCCCTTCTTCGACAAGCCCTATGAGGCCGATCCTTCGGCCGACCCGGCCTGGGAGACCAAGAGCGCTGCAGGGCAGGTTGCCCCCGCAGGCGGTGGCTCGGGCCTGTCGCGCTTCCTCAAGCCCAAGCGCAAGGTCGCGGCCTTGCTGGGTGGCACGGGCACCAACCGCCGTTGAGACGGGGCCTGCGGGCCGCTTCCATCACGCCAGCGGCTGCCTTCGGGCAGCCGTTTGAATTTGCAGGTGCCCGCGCCCGCCTCAGGCCGATCCAGCTGGGACCATCAGCGCGGGTGCGCGCGGCGCGTGCTGGCCTCTGTGCCGATGAGCCAACCTGGCGACGTCGTGGCGTCAAGGCAACTCGGCATCCCGCATCCGCGCCGCAATCGTGCCGGCACGGCCCATCACATAGCCCGAGCGGGGCAGTTTTTCAAAGCGCTTGGGCGCCGGCAACATCACCGCCAGTCGGGCCGCCTGGATCGGGGCGAGCCGGTCGACCCCGACGCGGAAGTAGTGCTGGGCCGCCGCCTCGGCGCCGAACACGCCCTCGCCCCACTCGACGTTGTTGAGGTAAACGGTGAGGATGCGCTCCTTGCTCAGCAGGCCTTCGAGCATGAAGGTGATCAGCACTTCCTGCCCCTTGCGCAGGAAATTGCGCTCCTTGCTCAAGAACAGGTTCTTGGCCAGTTGCTGGGTGATGGTGGAGCCGCCGACCACCTTGGGCACAGCCTGCGCAGCCGCCGGGGGGGGCGGTGGGGTGCGTCCGCGCTTCAAGGCCCGTTGCACGGCCCGCTCATGGCGTGCCAGGGCGGCCTGACGGGTGCGTTCGGCCCGCTCTTCAGCGCGGGTGTTCTTCTTCCAGGCGTTTTGCAAGGCCTCGAACTCGATGCCGGCATGGTCCACGAAGTTCGCATCCTCCGAGGCGATCACGGCGCGTTTGAGGTGATCCGAGATCTGGTCGGCATCGCGCCAGGTCTGGCGCCATGGCAAGGTGCCCGTGTCGGCCACGATGCGGCGCATTTCGCTGCGCTGAAACGTGGTGGATTCGGGGTTGACGACGGCCATCAGCGCCACACGGGCGACAAAGTACAGCTGCAGGCTCAGGCCGGACAGCACGATGAGGGTCAGGATGCGCCAGACGGCGCGCATCGGGGAGGTCATGGCGAGCGTGCGGGCGCGTCAGTGAGGGGCCGCGCCATCGACCAGCGCACGCATGGCGGCCAGCACCGGGGCGGTGTCGGGGCGCACGCCGCGCCACAGGGCGAAGGACTCGGCGGCCTGTTCGACCAGCATGCCCAACCCATCGCGGGCGATGGCGCCGTGGGCACGCGCCCAGTCCAGAAAGGCCTGGGCGGCTGGGCCGTACATCATGTCCAGCGCCAGGCTGCCGGGCCGCAGCACCTCGGGGCCGACCGGAATGCCGCCCCCTGACAGGCTGGCGGCCGTACCGTTGATGAACACGTCATAGGCCGTGCCCGGCTCACTCAGTGAGCGGGCGCTCAGGGTCACGCCGTGCTGACGTGCCCAGTCGGCATGGCGATCGACCAGGACCTGGGCCTTGTCGGCCGTGCGGTTGGCCACCACGATCTCGGCCGGGCGGGCCTCGATCAAGGGACCGAGCACACCGGCGCTGGCGCCACCGGCGCCGAGCAGCAGCACGCGCGCGCCCGCCAGCGCCACGCCGGCATTGACGGTGATGTCGCGCACCAGGCCCACGCCATCGGTGTTGTCGGCCAGCCAGCCGCCCTCGGTGGCGGCATCGAAGCGCAAGGTGTTGGCGGCCTGGGCCAGCTCGGCACGCGGGGTGCGGCGCGCGGCCATCTCGAAGGCCTCGAACTTGAAGGGCACGGTGACATTGCAGCCCTTGGCGCCCGCGTTGACAAAGTCGGTCAGCGTGGCCGGGAAGTCGTCGAGCGGGCACAGCAGGCGTTCGTACACCATGGCCTGCCCGGTCTGCTGGGCAAATTGCGTGTGGATCAGCGGCGAGCGGCTGTGGGCGATCGGGTTGCCCGCCACGGCGTAGCGGTCAGGGGCGGAGGAGCTCATCGTGAGAGGACAGAGGCATCAGGGCGCCGTGTTCGGGGCGACTTTGGTGGTGGTGGCTTCCATGCCGGCATCGCGCGTGAAACGGAAGCGCGAGGAAATCAGCAGCAGATCGTTGCCCGCGCTGACCTCGGCCGGGACGGCGCCAAAGGGGCCGGCCTGCATGACGATGGCGCGGGCGCGCTTGTCGAGCAAGGCATTGCCCGAGCTTTGCAGCACGATGGCGTCCACGACCTTGCCCTGGCGGTTGAGCCACACTTCCATCACCAGCTCGCCATAGAGCTTTTGCCCCTTCTCCATGGGGAAGTAGGTGGTGCCCGCGCGCTCCACCTGGGTGCGGAAGGCGCTGTAGTACAGCGCGTCCACCGAACGCAGGGTGGCGGGGCTCAGGTAACGCTTCTTGGGGCGGGCATTCTCGTCGTGGATGCGTTTTTCGATCTCGGCCAGCAGCTTGGTTAACTGGCGACGGCGCTCTTCTTCGGCGCGGCTCTGGGCGGTGTCGGCCTGGTCACGCGGCTGGGGCGGGGGCAGGGCGGCCAGCTCCTGGCGCACCTGGGTGAGCAGGTTCTGCTGCTCGCGCTGCATCTGCTGGATCATGCGCGCGCTGTCTTCCATCGCGTCGCCCAGCGTGGCGTCTTGCGAGGGAGGCAGGGGCGAGGTGGCGCGGCCCTTGTCGGCTTCACCGCCGCCGGCCAGGTTCTGCTGTGCCAGCGCCTGGGCCTTTTCGGGGGCTTCCTCGCTCGCCGCGTTCACCAGGATCACCTCCAGCGGGGTGTCCTTGAAGGTGCGGTTGAACCCTTCCGGGTCCACGAAGCGAAAGCCCAGCAAGGCCACGTGCACCGCCACCGAGATCCCCAGGCAGATCTGCAGCAGGGTCAGGCGGCTCCACAGAGATCGAAGGCGGTCCAGCATCCGGTGCACGTCCTTTGTCAGCGTTCAGTCAATCGGCCTCAGGCCGTCGGTGCGTCGCCCGTCGGGGCATCGGCATCGCTCACGTCAATGGCCAGGGTCAGCGGTCCTGCATTGTCCAGCACCTCCTCGTCCCCTTCACCCTCGGTGTCACCCTCATCCGTGGTGCTGCCGGCTTCGTCCAGACGGGCGATCACGCTGGCGTGCACGTCCAGGGTCAGCAGATCCACGCCGGTGATGCGCACGCGCACGCGGGCATGGCGGGGCAGGTTGTCGGCCCCGATGGCCTTGAAGACCAGGGGCAGGCTGTCGGCGCGGACCAGGCCGTTGACCATCACGGCGCAGTCGAGCTCGGTGAGGTCCTGCTGGCCAAGGTAGGTCAGCGTCCAGTAACGCTCCATCGCCGACTGGAAGCCGTTGTAAGTGCTGTAGGCCGTATCGAAGTTGGAGATGACGGCAAACAGCTCGGCGTCCTTGGGCTTGAAGGGCGCAGCCAGCGCGGCGGTGCGACCGTTCTTGGCGCAAGCCACGATCTGCCACTGGTTGACCAGGTCCACATAGCGGCGCAGCGGCGAGGTGGCCCAGGTGTACTGCGCCACGCCCATGCCGGCGTGCGGCGCAGGCTTGGTG
>JAGNPA010000086.1 GCA_017989885.1 Aquabacterium sp. | reverse complement strand
GGTCTGCATCATGGAATGGCGGTTCGTTGTCGGTATCTTGGCATGTCTGGCAGCACCCGGGACGAATGGGGTGCCAACAAACCGACGACACCGGGCAAGCCTGGGGTGGCTTGCATCGTGAAATCGGAAATTGTTCTGCAGAACAGCGGTCTGCGCGCAAAAAAGGCGGGTCACCCCGTGTAGGGGCCCGCCTGCGGTGCCGTCCACCGCAGGCGGTGGACGGTCAGGGATCACAGATCCTTCAGGCGCACACCCTTGAGTTTGCCACCCTCGACCACGCCGATCACGGTGTTGAGCACCGAGCCACCCTTTTCGTCCACGCCATTGAAGTCGTTGGGGTTGAGGGCGTCAGGCAGGGCCTTGGCCGCAGCGTCCAGCTTGGCGCGGATGGCAGCGGGATCGCTCACGGTGCCGGCCAGCTTCATCGCGTTGACCACGATGTGCAGCGAGGAGTAGTTCAGCGACGACTCCGATGACGGGTTCGCGCCCGCACCGTACTCGGCACGGAAAGCGTTCACGAAGGCCTTGGCGCCGGGGCGCTCGTCAGCCGTCAGCGGCAGGGTGCCGATCGAGCCTTCCAGCATCTGCAGGCCGCCGATCACCTTGGCCATTTCGTCCATCTTGGCCTGGTCCATCACGATGAACGAGCCCTTGAAGCCCAGCTCGCGGGCCTGCTTGGCCACCAGACCGGTCGGCTCGGAAGGGCCGCCGATGAACATCACGTCCGGCTTGGTTTCCAGCACGCGGCTCACGCCAGTGTAGAAGTCGGCCGACTTGTTGTAGGACATCGGGTTCTTGGACACCACGGTGCCGCCCGCCTTGATCCAGGCCGGCTCGAACGCGGCCACCCAGGCCTTGGCGTAGTCGTGGTCAGCCGGTGCCATGCCCAGCTTCTTGCCCTTCTTCATCTCGTAGCGGATGAAGGGCTCGATGTAGGTCATGAAGTTGGGCGGAATGCGCATCGTCAGCTTGTTGCCCTTTTCCGTGATGGTGGGCACGCTGGTGTAGGCCATCAGCAGGAAGTTTTCTTGCTGGTTGAAGGTCTGCAGGGCAAAGGCACCACCCGAGTGCGGCACGTAGATCACGGCCGTTTCATGCTGCTGCTTCAGGCGACGGGCGTTGATGCTGGCTTCGGCAGGCGAGTACTTGTCGTCCAGCGCCACGATCTCGACCTTGTACTTCTTGCCAGCCACGGTCAAGCCCTGGGCATTGATTTCCTTGGCGGCCAGGTTCAGGCCGTTGAGCACGTTCTTGCCATACAGGGCCGCGCCACCGCTCAGCGGGGCAGTCAGACCGATCTTGAGCACTTCCTGAGCCAAGGCACCGCTGGCGCTGAAGGCCAGGGCCACGGTGGCAGCCAGAGGGGCGAGCTTGAGCGCTTTGGGGATGAATCGCATGGTGAGATCTCCTTGTGATGGGGAAAGGGGGGGGCGAAAGGGAGAGAGCGGGACGCCGTCAGGCGCCGATGTAAGCCTTGCGGATGCCTTCGTCGTGCAGCATCTCTTCGGGCTTGCCTTCCATGACGATGCGACCGCGTTCGAGCACATAGGCCCGGTGCGCGATGCGCAGTGCCGAGTAGGCGTTCTGTTCAGCCAGCAGCACGGTCACGCCGGTCTGGTTGATCTTTTGAATGATCTCGAACATCTGCTTGACCACCAAGGGGGCCAACCCCAGGGACGGTTCATCCAGCAACAGGGCTTTGGGACGGCCCATCAGGGCGCGGCCAATGGCCACCATCTGCTGCTGACCACCCGACAGCGAGCCCGCCGGGTCATGGCGCTTTTGCTGCAGGATGGGGAAGAGTTCGTAGATGTGATCGAGGATCTGCTTGGACGTGGCCTTGGTGTCCTGCGCCTTGCGGTGCACGTAAGCGCCCAGCAGCAGGTTCTGCTCCACCGACATCTGCGGGAACAGCTTGCGGCCTTCCGGGCAGTGCACGACGCCGTGCTCGACGATGCTGGAGGGCTTCATGCCGACCATCTCCTGGCCTTCGAACGAGATCGAGCCGCTGCTCGTCTTGTTGATGCCCGAGATGGCCATGAAGATCGAGCTCTTGCCCGCGCCATTGGCGCCCAACAGCACCACCAGCTCGCCCTTGCCGGCGTGCAGGCTCACATTGTCCAGGGCGCGAAAGCTGCCGTACGACAGCGAAACGCCTTCAAGCTTCAGCATGTTCGGCTCCCAGGTAAGCGTCGATCACCAGCGGGTTGCTGCGGATCTCGGCGGGTGTGCCCTCGGCGATCTTCTCGCCGTAGTTCAGCACGATGATCTTGTCGGCCAGGCTCATGATCATGTCCATCTTGTGCTCGATCAGGCACACGGTCTTGCCGTGGTCCACGAGCTTGCGGATCAGATCGGCCAGGCCCACGGTTTCTTCGGGGTTCACGCCACCGGCCGGCTCGTCCAGCAGCAGCAGGTCGGGCTCGGTGGCCAGCGCCAGGGCGAAGGCCACGCGCTTGCGCTCTTCCTGCGTGATGTCACCGGCCAGGCGGTGTGCCACGTGGTTCAGGCCCACGAACTCCAGCGCGGCCTCGGCCTTCTCGCGGCACAGCTTTTCTTCGCGCTTTTGCAGCGGGGTGTGCATGATCACATCCCACAGCCCCGAGCGGGTACGCAGACGGTGGCCCACGATCAGGTTGTCCAGCACCGAAGCCTGGTCGAACAGGTTGGTGGCCTGGAAGGTGCGCGCCACGCCCAGGCGAGCGATCTGGTCGGCACGCATGCCGGTCACGTCCTCGCCCTTGACGATGATCTGGCCCGACGAGGGCGCATGCGTGCCCGCAATCAGGTTGAAGAAGGTCGTCTTGCCGGCGCCGTTGGGGCCGATGATGGCGTTGATGCGGCCGGCCTCAAAGTGGGCCGTCACGTCGTTGACAGCCGTCAGGCCGCCGAAGCGTTTGGTCAGTCCGCGGATCTCAAGCATGGCGGGCTCCAGTAGGGTTGGACGAGGCAGCGGCCGGCGCGGTGGCTGCCTGGGCTTGCTCGCGCAGGGCCGCAGCGCGACGGGCGCGGCGATGCAAGATGGTGCCGACGATGCCGTTGGGCACGAAGATCAGCAGCAGGATCAGCACCGGGCCGAAGACGACCATGCGGTAGTCCTGCAGGAACTGCAGCGACTGGGTCAGCCAAGGCACCAGGATCGAACCCAGGATCGGGCCCAGGATGGTGCCGATGCCGCCCACCAGCATGAACATCACCAGCTCGAAGGTGTGGTGGGTGGCAGCCAGGTCAGGGCCCAGGAAGCGCACCACACCCGCGTACAGACCACCGGCCAGACCGGCATAGATCACCGACAGCACGAAGGCCAGACGCTTGGTGCGTGCCAGCGGGATGCCCAGCGCTTCGGCCAGGGCCTCGCTGTTGCGCACGGCCACGAAACTGCGGCCCAGCAGCGAATGCACGATGCGGTGCATGATGTACGCGCCCACGATCAGGAAGACCAGCACCAGGTAGTACTGCCCCTTGGCCGAATCGAACTCCAGGCCACCGAAGCCGGTCGGGGCCGGGATGCCCATCACGCCCACGGCGCCGTGGGTCACGACTTCCCACTTCTCGATCAGCAGGTAGATGATGTAGCCCACGCACAGCGTGAAGATCGAGAACACGTGGCCCGTCATGCGCAGTGAGATCACGCCCACCAGATAGCCGATCACGCCGCAGATCGCGCCGGCGGCGGCAAACGCGGTCCAGAAGCCCCACTGATAGTCGGTCGTCAGCAAGCCGACGGCATACGCACCGATGGCCATGAAGCCGCCGTGCGCCAGGTTGAACTGCCCGGTGTAGCCGGTGATCAGGTTCAGGCCCAGGGCCGCAATCGCAAAGATGTACGACTGCGTCATCACCGACAGGAAGTAGGTGTTGGAGACCATGTAGGGGAACACGAGGGCCAGGGCGATGAGCAGGGCCCAGCCCGTCTTACCTTGAAGGAGCTTCATGTCAGTGCGCGCCTTTCGAAAACAGACCTTGGGGGCGAACCGACAAGATGACCACCAGCAGCACGAAGGCGATCAGGTCCTTGTAGTCCGTCGAGAAATAGAAGCCGCCGAAGGCTTCGGCCAGACCGATGATCAAGCCGCCCACGATGGCGCCAGGGAAGCTGCCCATGCCGCCGAGGATGATGATCACGAAGGCCTTGGTGATGACCAGGTGGCCCATGGCCGGATAGACCAGGTTGATCGGGCTGTACAGCACCGCTGCCACGGCCGCCAGGGCGCCCGAGATCGCAAACACCAGCAGCGTCACGCGGGTGGCGTCGATGCCGACCAGCGCGGCGCCGTCACGGTTCTGCGCCATCGCGATGATGGTCAGGCCCGTGGTGGTGCGGGTCAGGAACAGGTGCAGCACAGCCACCAGCACCACGGCGCCGGCGATGATCAGCAGACGCTGGGCCACGGTGGTCAGACCAAAGATCTCGACCAGGCCGCCGTAGGGCGACTGCATGCGGTGGAAGTCAGCGCCCCAGATCGCCTGCGCACCGGCTTCCAGGAACAGCAGGATGCCGATCGCCGCGATCATGTCGTGCAGCGGCGGCGCATTGCGCAGCTTGTGGAACACCAGCCGCTCGGCCAGCATCGACAGCACCGCCACGACCAGGGCCGAGCCCAGCATCGCCAGCCAGTAGTTCAGGCCCAGCGACTCCATGAAGTAAAAAGCCACAAAGGCGCCCGCCATGTACAGGGCGCCGTGGGCGAAGTTGGGGACGTGCAAGATCCCGTAAACCAGCGTCAAGCCCAGAGCGACCAGGCTGTACACCCCGCCGATCGTCAGGCCATTCAGCAATTGCTGAAAGAACATATCCAAGATGCGCTCCTCAAAGGGTGCTCGGCGCGCCCCCAATGGGCATGGCCGATGTATGGGGAACAGTGTGCCCATCACCTGTTTGAGGGGTCAAGCCAATTTCGGTATCCGCTGCTGCACAGCGGAACAAACAAGGGTAATCTCTAACAGGGATTACGGTATATCGGCCGTTTTGAGGGTGAGGGTCAACATCGAAATAGAACCAAGTTTCGCCTTGCAGAACATTTGTGGGGGCCTTTGAGCCTGTCGCGCCGGAATTTGCCGAAAGGGGCCGTCCGGGCTAAACTTGCATCATGTTCTCCGCAGGATGTTTCCCACGCACACCTCGCGCCCTCCAGGGCTGCGGGGCGAGTCAGCGCGTGCGCCGATCGCTGGCCGCACTTTCCTGAGCCCGGCGATCTCCCGCTTCTTCCATCCTTCGCGCTTTTCGAGATCTCCGGGCCTGCCCTGCCGCGCAGCTTTTGCCTGGAGACTCCCATGTCCGTTACCCCCCGTCCCGTGGACGAGCGCATCCTGTCCGAACTCGATCACGCCCGCATCCTGGGCCTCATGCGTCGCACGCCCTTGAGCGAGGCCCAAAAGCACGCCCTCGACGCCTTGCTGGACGCCGCCGACATCGTGCCCGTGCGCGACATCCCGCCCGACGTCGTCACCATGAACTCCCGCCTGCGCCTGCAGGGCGAGGCCGATCCCGAGCCGCGCCAGATCACCCTGTGCTATCCGGAGGACGCGAACGCCGAAGCCGGCCTGGTGTCCCTGCTCTCGCCCATGGGCGCCAGCGTGCTGGGGCACCGCGTGGGCGGCGAGGCCGAGTGGCTCACACCCACCGGCGCGCCACGCACGGCCCGCATCCTGGCCTTGGACTTCCAGCCCGAGGCCGCCGGTCAGTACACCACCTGACAGACCTGGCTCACTCCTTGAAATACACGACCTGGTGGCCTACGGCCAGCAGATCGCCCTGGGCGCTCCAGATCTCGGCCGTCTGGTCGTGGAAGCCCTGGCTGTAACGCAGGCCTTTGGCGCAGCCGAGCACATGGGCTGTGCCCTGGGCGGCCAGCAAGGCCGCATCGGCATGAAAGTACACCGTCAACGTGACGGTGCCTGCCGGCACCGCGCGTGAGCGTCGCACGAACACCCGCGGGATGAAGGCATCGCAGATCGCGCTCAAGGCCAGGAAGTCGAGCGGGCGGGGCGGCTCATCGCGGAGCCACACCCGGGTCACCGCATCGTCGCGCACCACGTTGTCCAGCACCTGCTCGCCATCGGTGAAGCGCATGTCATACGCCTTGGGCCACTCGGTGCGGAACACGCCAGGGTGGCGGGGCAGCGATTCGGCCGAGGGCACGCTGGGGAAGACCGCATCGGTGGCGCTCCAGGTGTCGCGCCGCACAGCCGTGAGCACGGTGGCGAAGGCCGCCACCGCATCACCCTGGCGCAACTCGACCAGCCAGTGCTGGGTCGAGCGGTTGGTGCGCATGGGGCGGGCATGCACCTCGAACGCCCCATCGGTGATGGGGGCCGCGTAGTGCACAGTCAGGGACAGCGGATCACCCAGACGCTCGGGGTGGCTCAGCACCCCGTTGAGCAAGGTGGCGGCGATGGTGCCGCCAAAGGGCCCCACCATGTTGCTGTAGGCCGGGTGCGTGTGTCCGGTGAAGCGGTGCGCGCCTGCAGGCGTGAGCGCGACGGCGGCATCCAGGGCGTGGGGGGAAACAGTCATGGCAGGCAACTCCTTGGGCGTCGATGGTAGCGTGAGTGGCCGTTTGTCGTCTTTTGACCCTGTCGCATCTTCGCCGCTTGCGGGAATGAGCTGACCCTGCCCCCCTGTTTCGGCGGGTTAGACTGGCACGCAAGGCCGCAGGTGGGCGTGGCAATGGAGAGTTCCGTGCTGGTTTATGTTCTGTTGGGTGTGCTGGTCCTCGTCCTCCTGTTCTGGGGGTTCGGGGCATTCCGCCGACCGGGTCGCCCCCCTGAGGCGTCGGCCCCCGAGGCGCCGCAGGTGCCCCCCGCTGCGCTCCCGAGCTCACCCGAGCCCGCGCCGCCGCCCGAACCGGAACCCGAGGGGGAGGTCACCCAGCCCTTTCCCCTGTCGGATGACGTCGATCACGCCACCGCACCCCTGCCGCTGGACGCGCTGCCGCCAGCGGCCCTGAGCACGACGCCGCAGGAGCCGGCGCAGGAGCCGGCGCAAGAGGTATCGGCTGTGGCGCCCGTCGCCGACGTGGATGTGGCCGTTGACGTCGCGGTCGACCTCGAACTGGACGTCGCGCCCCTGCCCGCGCCAAGCGAGGCGGCCCCCATCGAGGCGGAACCGCTCCCCGCGATCGACTTCGAGCTGGAGGACATCGCGCCGCAGCCAGAGCCAGAGCCAGAGCCAGAGCCAGAGTTGCCGGTGGTCGAGCCTGAGCTGCCAGTGATTGAGCCGGCGCCGGTCATTGAGCCCGAGCCCGAGGC
>JAGNPA010000085.1 GCA_017989885.1 Aquabacterium sp. | reverse complement strand
CCGCGCCGGGCGCGTGCGCGCCGACCTGCAGTTCAGCCGCATCGACGAGATCCTGGCCACCGGGCTGCACGCCTACTTGACCCAGTGCCTCGACCGCGTGAGCGACCTGGGTTATGGCGTCAGCCGGGATTTCTTGATGCCCGTGTGAGTCAGCATGTCGGGTATTGACTGAGACGTAGAAAGGTTGTCACAACATTGTCATAATCGCGCCCTTTAGGGTAAGCGTGAGCGCGCGATGACGGTGCAACTGAAATGGGGCCTGCGGTTTCTGGCCGTGGCGGTGTTGGCCTTGTGCCTGGCACCGCTGGTGCTCGACCGCGAGACCGTGTTCCGCCTTGGTGAAGAGAGCGGACTCATCGAGCAGGGGTCGGTCTGGATCTGGCTGGCTGCAGCGGTCTGGACCCTGGGCCGCACCTTGCAGGCTCGCCGCTGGTTGCCGCTGGCGTTCGCCTTGGTGATGGTGTTGATGGGCGTGCGCGAGGCCGGCTTGCCGCCCGAGTTGGTGCCCAGCGGCAAGGCCTTGCTGAGCTGGCGCCATTACGCCGATGCCAGCATCGACCCCTTGCGTCGCTTGATCACCGGTGGGCTGGTGCTGGCCTTCCTGGTGTCCCTGATCGCCAGTGTGGTGGCCACCCTGCGATATTTGTGGCGTCAACAAGGCTGGCGTCGACCCGACGGCCAGTTTTTCATGCTGGCGTTTGCGCTGCTCGTGGTGGCGCAGTTTGCCGAGGGGTGGGCAGGTCACCAAGACACGCCCGATGCCGATGTGAAGGTGCTGTGGGCCTTGATGCTGGAAGAGGGGCTGGAGGCCCTGGGAGCGGTGTTCGCCCTGGCCGCTAGCACCTTGCGCGGCTGGTGGGTGTTCCGACCCGCCAGATGACAAAAAACCGACCTGCGGGTCGGTTTTTTGTGCGGACAGGGCAGCGGTCTGCGCTGAGGCTTCAGGCCGATGGCGGCACGTAACCCTGCACCTGCTCGGCACCTTCGCCAAAGAAGAACTGCTCCATCTGGCGGGCCAGGTACTGGCGAGCGCGGGCATCGGCCAGGTTCAGGCGGTTTTCATTGACCAGCATGGTCTGGTGCTTGAGCCACAGTTGCCAGGCTTCCTTGCTGATCTCGTGATAGATGCGCTTGCCCAGCTCGCCCGGATACGGAGCGAAATCCAGGCCTTCGGCTTCCTTGTTGAGGTGCTTGCATTGAATGGTGCGTGCCATGGTGTTGTCTTGTCAGTTCTGAGAAAAAATCACTTGAGGTGCTTGACCAGCACTTTCGAGCGCCGGTCCCACTTGTAGCTGCGCTTGCGTGCCTCGGGCAACCAGTTCGGGTCAACCTGGGCGAAGCCGCGCTTGATAAACCAGTGCATGGTACGCGTTGTCAATACAAACAGTGTTGACAGGCCCATTGCCCGTGCCCGCTGTTCGATGCGCTTGAGAATGCGTTCGCCGTCGCCCTGGCCTTGGACGTTGGGTGAGATGGTGAGGGCTGCCATCTCGGCCGTGCTCGCTTCAGGGAAGGGGTAGAGCGCCGCGCAGCCGAAAATCACGCCATCGTGCTCGATGACGGTGTACTGGGCCACGTCACGCTCGATCTCGGTGCGGCTGCGCTTGACCAGCGTGCCGTCCTGCTCGAACGGCTCGATCAACTGCAAGATGCCGCCGACGTCGTCGGGGGTGGCCTCGCGCAGGCTTTCGAGCTTCTCGTCCACGATCATGGTGCCCACGCCATCGTGGGTGAACACCTCCATCAGCAAGGCACCATCGACCCGGTAGGGGATGATGTGCACGCGCTCCACGCCGCCCTCTGCCGCATTCACCCCGTGCTGCAGGTAAAAAGCGGTGTCGGTGGGCTGGCTCGGGTTGGGCAAGGCCGCCAGCAGGCGCTTGGCATCGGCCAGCGCGAGTTCCTGGTCCACTTCCTCGTCGGGGTCGTGCTGGTGGGCTTCCAGTTCGACCGCACGGGCCGGATCGGCCACGATGCTCTGCAAGATGCCCCGCACCTCGGTCACGAAGATGAGCTTGTCGGCCTTCAATGCGATGGCCGCGCTGGTGGCCACGTCTTCCATGCTCAGGTTGAAGGCCTCGCCCGTGTGCGAGAAGCCAAAGGGGGACAGCATCACCAGCGTGCCCGATTCGAGGGCGCGGCGCACCGCCACGGCGTCGATCTTGCGGACCAGGCCGGTGTGCATGAAGTCCACCCCGTCGACGATGCCCACGGGGCGGGCCGTGATGAAGTTGCCCGACACCAGGCTGATGGATGCGCCGGACATGGGGGTGTTGGGCAGGCCCAGCGAAAACGCCGCTTCGATCTCGTAACGCAACTGCCCGGCCGCCTCTTGGGCGCAGTCCAGCGCGATCGGATCGGTGATGCGCATGCCGTGGCTGAATTGCGATTCCTGCCCCTTGGCGCGCAACTGCTCTTCCAGCTGGGGGCGAAAGCCATGCGCCAGCACGATCTTGATCCCCATGGCGTGCATCAAGGCCAGGTCCTGGACAAAGCTCTCCAGCTTGCCGGCGGCGATCAACTCGCCTGACAAGCCCACGACGAAGGTCTTGCCCCGGTGGGCGTGGATATGGGGTGCCACCGACCGAAACCAGGGCACGAAAGTGTGGGGAAAGACCAGATCCATGTGGGGTGTGCGAAGAGGTGCGTGAAAAGCGTCAACTCTCCCTATTATGGACTTTGCATGAAGCGGTCACGCCCTGGCTCTTTGGCCTGATAGAGCGCCTGGTCGGCGCGCTCGATGGCGCTGTCCATGCTCTCGCTTGGACGCAGGGTGGCCATACCGGCAGAGAAGGTGATCTGCAGGGAGGGGTGACTGTCCAGGAAGGGCTGGACATGGACCTGATCGCGCAGGCGATTCAAGGCGATCAGCGCCTGTTCTGCTGTGGTGTCCGGGCACAAGACCAGGAACTCTTCGCCTCCCCAGCGTGAGACCACGTCGGCGTCGCGCAGATAGGTGTCGGCCAGCGTGGCAAATCGCTTCAGAACCTCGTCGCCCGCCTGGTGCCCCAGGGTGTCATTGACCCGCTTGAAGTGGTCCAGGTCCATCATGACCAGGGTGGTGGGGCGAGTCTGGCGTTGCAGGCGGTGCCATTCCTTGTCCAGCACCTCGTGCATGCGGTGGCGGTTGAGGAGGCCGGTGAGCTGGTCGTGGGCGGCCATGTGCTCGACTTTGGAAAGTGCGTTGGCGAGGGCTTCGCTCTTGAGCGCCATCTCGTGGCGGTTGCGGCTGACGCGTTGAGCGACGGCACACACGGCCACCAGAATGCCGGTGACGTAGGTGCAGCGCAAGATGTCGCCGAACAATTCAGCTTCACCTGGATTGATGTACCAGTTGATGGCGGTGGCGCCCACCAGCATCAGGAACATGACCACAGTCAGATGGTGGATGCGCCGGGGCGGCAGGGCAAACTGGCCGGGCAGCAGGATGGCTGGCATGAAGGTCAGCACCACGCCCCGAACGTGCTGGTCCACGGTCAGGTACCCGAGGGCCACGGAGAAGGCGCAATACAGACTCTGGGCCATGACCAGATTGGGGTCGTGAAAGCGTTGGCTCAGCCCTGTACGCAGCAGACCATAGAACAGCACGGCACCCACCAGCAGGCAAACGAGCATATAAGGGGCGATGATGGCGGAAGCGTAGTCGTATGACACCGCTGCGATGATCAGCCCGGCGTTGAACAAGTAGAGCGCGCTGCCAAACAGGGTCAAGGCAATCGCCGAATGACGTTCTGGATTCGAACCCAGCAGCAGGCGCAGCAGTGGCGGGGACAAGACCATGAGACTCCAGCGGTAGCGGTGACAAACCCGTCACAAACGATGTTAGCGGCAGTGTTGCCAGATTCCGAAAATCTGGGGCCTTTAACCCTGGAGGGATCCGTGTATACCGCACAGACCCGCAGGTTTGTGTATGGGGTTCAGTCTGAGGAAGGGAGAGGTGCTCGCCGCCACGGTCGGGCTTGCTCCAGCTGGGCAGCCAGTTGCAGCAGCAGCGCTTCGCCATTGAGACCAGCCACGAACTGCACGCCCAGTGGCAGGCCCTCGGGCGTGCGGTACAGCGGCACCGACATCGCCGGGCGACCGGTGAGGTTGGCCAGTTGCGTGTAGGGCGTCCAGCCCAGGTTGCTCAAGACGGTCTGCTTGAACTGCGGGGTGTGGCTGAGCCAGCCCGCCAGGCCCAGCCGAGACACCACATCGCTCACCATGGCCAGGGCCGGGGGTGTCGCCAGGCTGCCAATGGGCGGAGGCGGCGCAGCCAGCGTGGGCGACAGCCACAGGTCGTAGCGGGCGTGGAAGGCCGACAAGGCCAGGTTGTGCTCGTGCCAGCGCGCCTCACACTGCAGCAGACGCAGGGCCGAGGTGTGGCGCCCGACGGCGGCCATCAAGCGCGTGTCGGCCTCGAAATCCTTCAGGCTGGCGCCATAGGTGCGCTGGATGTGGTCGACGATGAAGGCCTGCGCACAGAACCAGGCCAGCAGGAAGTCCTCGGCCAGTTGCACGCCGTTGAAGGGCGTGTCACAGGGCTCGACGTGGTGCCCCAGGTCGGTGAGCAAGACAGCGGCATCGGCCACAGCCGCGATGGCCTGCGGGTCGACTGGGGTGCCGATGGGTGAGACGGTGCTGTAGCCAATGCGCAGGCGCCCGGGCGGGCGTTGCAGGCATTGCAAGTAGGGCAACTCAGGCGCCGGCATGTGATACGGCGCATGGGGCTCGGGGCCTTGCAGCACGTCGAGCATGGCGGCGGTGTCGCGCACGCTGTGCGAGACCACGCCCTGTACGGCCGCGCCATTGAGTGCCTCGCCCATCAGGGGCCCCATGGAGATACGGCCGCGACCGGCCTTGAGGCCAAACAGCCCGCACGCGGCCGCCGGGATGCGGATGGAGCCGCCGCCGTCGTTCGCACCGGCCACCGGCACGATGCCTGCCGCTACGGCGGCTGCCGAGCCGCCTGAAGATCCGCCGGTGGTGCGGCTTGGGTCCCAGGGGTTGCGGGCCGGGCCCCAGGCCTGCGGCTCGGTGACGTTCTTGGCGCCGAACTCGGGCGTGTTGGTCTTGCCGAAGATGACCAGTCCGGCCTCACGCCAGCGGCGCACCACGTCGGCGTCTTCCGGGGCGGGCACGGCTTTCAGTGCGCGGCTGCCGCCGGAGGAGGGCAGGCCCTTCAGGTCCTGAAACAGGTCCTTGACCAGGAAGGGCACGCCCGCGAACGGGGCCGAGGTGTCGAACGGCGCCTGGGCACGCTGGCGCGCACTTTCGTCCAGGCGCATCACGATGGCGTTCAGCGATCGGGTGGCGTCGGCGCGGGCCAGGGCGGTGTCCAGCAACTCGCTGGGGTGAACCTCACCCCGGCGGACCAGGTCGGCCAGCCCCAGGGCGTCGTAGCGTTGGTAGTCGTCGAAGTGCATGGCGGGATAATGCGCACTTTCTCCCTGCGGTTTCCTCCAGTCTTACCCGTGTCTCTTCCCGCCATCACCTTTCCTGAATCTTTGCCCGTCAGCGGCAAGCGCGACGAGATCGAGGCTGCCCTGCGCGAGCACCAGGTCATCATCGTCTGCGGCGAGACGGGCTCGGGCAAGACCACGCAGCTGCCCAAGATCGCCTTGACGATGGGGCGCGGGGGCTGGGGCCAGCCGCGCGACCCGAGCGCGCCGCGTCACCTGCGGCCCAAGCTGATCGGCCACACCCAGCCGCGGCGGATTGCGGCCTCCAGCGTGGCCAAGCGCATTGCCGAAGAGCTCAACACCCCGCTGGGCGAGGTCGTGGGCTACAAGGTGCGTTTCCAGGATCGCATCCAGCCCCACGCCAGCGTCAAGCTGATGACCGACGGCATCTTGCTGGCCGAGACGCAGGGCGACCCGGACCTGCGGGCCTACGACACGATCATCATCGACGAGGCGCACGAACGCAGCCTCAACATCGACTTCCTGCTGGGTTACCTGCGCCAGTTGCTGCCGCGTCGCCCGGACCTGAAGATCATCGTGACCTCGGCCACGATCGATGCGGACCGCTTTGCGAAGCACTTTGCATCCAGCCGGGGGCCGGCGCCGGTCATCATGGTCTCGGGGCGCCTGTTCCCGGTGGAGCAGCGCTACCGTCCGTTTGAAGAGAGCCGCGAGTACGGCCTGAACGAGGCCATCACCGACGCGGCCGACGAGCTGTGGCGCGAGGGCAGTGGCGACATCCTGGTGTTCCTGCCCGGCGAGCGCGAGATCCGCGAGGCCGCCGACCACCTGCGCAAGCACTTCGCCCACCACCGTGTCACGGCCAGCATCCTGCCACTGTTCGCGCGCCTGAGCCAGCAGGAGCAGGATGAGGTCTTCAAGACCGGGGGCGGACGCCGCATCGTGCTGGCCACCAACGTGGCCGAAACCTCGCTGACCGTGCCGGGCATCCGCTATGTGATCGACTCGGGGCTGGCGCGGGTCAAGCGCTACAGCTTCCGCAACAAGGTCGAGCAGCTGCAGATCGAGCCGATCAGCCAGGCGGCCGCCAACCAGCGGGCCGGTCGCTGCGGCCGGGTGGCCAACGGCATCTGCATCCGCCTGTACGACGAGAAGGACTTCACCGGCCGCCCGCGCTTCACCGATCCGGAAATCCTGCGCTCGTCGCTGGCTGGCGTGATCTTGCGCATGAAGTCGCTGCACCTGGGGCTGGTGGACGATTTCCCCTTCATCGAGCCGCCGCTGCGCAAAGCCATTGCCGATGGCTACCAGTTGCTCAACGAGCTGGGCGCGGTCGATGACGACAACGAGATCACCCGGCTGGGCATGGACCTGGCCCGCTTGCCGCTGGACCCGCGCGTGGGCCGCATGATCCTGGAAGCCAAGGACCGTCAGGCCCTGGCCGAGGTGCTGGTGATCGCGGCCTCCTTGAGTGTGCAGGACGTGCGCGACCGGCCCATCGACCAGCAACAGCAGGCCGACACCAAGCACAAGCAGTTCGACGACGAGAAGTCGGAGTTCATGGGCACGCTCAAGCTGTGGAAGTGGCTGGACGAGTCTCGCGGCGGTCATGGGCACCACGAACCGGGCCAGCCAGAGCGGCACAAGCTCAGCCACCGCAAGTACGAACAGCTGCTGCGCGACAACTACATCAACCCGCGCCGGGTGCGCGAGTGGCGCGATGTGTACACCCAGCTGCACACCGTGGTGGCCGAGCACAACTGGCGCCTCAACGGCAGCCCCGCCACGTATGAGCAGGTGCACCTGTCCCTGTTGTCGGGCCTGCTGGGCAACATCGGCTGCAAGAGCGACGACGA
>JAGNPA010000084.1 GCA_017989885.1 Aquabacterium sp. | reverse complement strand
TGGGCTTCGAGTTCCTCGACGCGGGCCGCGGCATGGGTCTGATCCTGCAGGCGTTGCAGCAGGTCGGCCTTGACTTGGGCGTGCTGGCGGCGGTCTTCGGCCGATTGCAGGCGCTGGTTATGCAGCGCGCGCAGCTTGCTGGCGAGGGCCTTGCGGGATTCGTGGCTGGCGAGGACGGGCACGACCTCGGTGGCGAGGGTTTCTCGCTCCTGGCACTTCAGTTCGTACTGGCGGAAAAGGTTGACGCGCGAATCCAGTTCCGCTCGCTGGGCCTTGCCATGCGAGAGTTCGCGCTCGGCTGCTTCGACCTCTAGGCTGAGTTGGCGCTGGTGGTTGCGGGCCTCGTCGTAGCGGTCGAGCACTTCCTGGTCGCCGAAGACGTCGAAGACGAGACGCAGCAGCTCCTTGGGGTTGTATTCGCACAGGCGGTCGGTCTGGCCTTGCTCGAGCGCGAGCACCTTGGCGATGGCGCGCGACAGGCCGGCGCCTTCGAGGCGCTTGCGCCAGTTGTCGATGCCCAGCCAGTCCTTGTCGTTGCGTTCGATCAACTGTTCGATCGAGACATCGCCTTCGACCATGATGTAGCGGCGCGTCCAGTCCCCGCCGTTGCGGTCGATGCGGCAGACCAGGGTGACGACGTCGCTGTAGAGCAGGCAGCGTGCGAAGGGGCGGTTGGAGGACTGGCGGTTGCGCGGGCGGTTGTCGACGGTGGCGCGCAGCCAGGCGCTGTCGGCGTTGGCGTGGCGGGCGTAGGTCTTGTAGTTGCGTCCGCCCGAACAGTCGAGGCCGAGCAGCGTGCGCATGGCGTCGAGCAGGGTGGTCTTGCCCGAGCCGTTGGGGCCGGCGACGGTGATGATGGCGCCGTCGAGCGGCAGGGTCAGGCGCTGGCAGTAGTCCCAGTGCAGCAGTTCGAGGCTTTGCAGGTGAAACATTCGGGTCAGGCCTCGTCGGGGTCGGCAGATGTCAGGGGCTCAGCGGTTGAGCCTGCGGCGGGGCGTGCGTCGGACTGAAGGGGACGGGTGTCGGCATGGACAGCGCTGGCGTCGTCGAGCGCGCCGGCATCGTCGGCCAGCAGCGCGGCGTCTTCGGCGAGCTCGTCGTCGGTGGGCAGCTCTTCCAGCGGGGGTTGGGTGAGGGCCAGGGGCAGGTTGCCGGCCAGTTGCTTGGCCTGGGCGAGCACGTCGCCCAGGGCGCCTTGCAGGATGCGTTGAGCGAGGGCGTCGTAGTCGAGCAGCAGGTCGAGCAGCGGGCCTTCGGCGATGTCTTCGCCCTTGCGGACGATGAAGCCGTGGTTCTCCAGGCGCTTGAGGTTGGCGTCCAGGCGGGTCTTCTTGCCGAGCTGCACGCCGAAGTCGGCCAGCAGGGCGCGGTAGGACACCAGGGGGCTGACGCTGGCGGCGGTCGGCAGGGGGCGGTCCTTGCCGAACATGTCGTTCTGATCGTCGCCCTGGGCGTTGGCGGCGCGGGCGGCCTGGCGTTCACGCTTGGGCAGCACGATCAGCGACCACAGCACCACCAGCAGCGAGACGGCGTCGCGCGGCAGGTCGATGTTGTTGTGGCTGTTGAGGCCGGCTTCGCCGAAGACGGTGGTTTCAGCGGGGCGCAGCAGGGCGACGCTGACGTGGTCGGCGTAGAGGTTGTCGATCAGGCGCAGGCCGACCTGGGCCAGGCGATCTTGGGTGGCGGCCCACAGGTCGGCGTCGATCAGGGCGCGCTTGACCTTGGGGTGCTGGCGGGGGAGCCAGCGGCGGGCCAGCAGTTCGGCGGCCAGCAGGGCCGCGTCGTCCAGTTGTGAGCTCATGGGGGCGTGGGGGTGTCGTCAACGGGACGGGGGCTGATCAGGCCTTCGCTGATCAGGGCCACGGCCTCGTCTTGGGTCGGGAGGTGGCGGGGGCTGGCTTGCCACTGCCAGGGAGACCGGGCGAGGTCGCCGGTCAGGCCCTTGAGGGTCTGGGCCTGCGCGTCGCCCAGCAGGGGCAGCAGCTGCAGGCGGTAGGCGGCCTGGGCAAAGCGGCCTCCCAGGATGGCGTCGTGCAGCGGGCGGGTGCCCGGGGGCGGCGTGTTCTCGTCGGTCGGATCGGGCTGCGGGGGCAGCTCGCTGAGCTGTTCGGACCAGCGGCCCAGCAGGTGGATGAGGCCACCGAGTTCGGGCGGCAGGCTGAGGGTGTCGAGCGTGCCGGCGGCGGCGTCGGCGGGCGGGGGCAGGCCCATGCTGCGTTCGGGGTTGGGGCGGTCGCGTTCGAACTCGCCCTCGGCCACGTCGATGAGGTCGTGCTGGCTGACGAGCACCGGGCGCACGGGCACGGCCAGGGCCTCGCCCATCAGTTCGTACAGCGCGGGGTGGGCTTGCAGCCAGGTGCGCACGTCGGACGTGGTCAGGCCGGTGGAGCCGAGGGTGACGCGTTGGCGGTCGGCCTGTTGCAGGGCGCGCGTGAACTGGCTGGCCATGGACAGCAGGCGGGCCTGTTCCTGGCCGATGGCGCGGGCTTCGCGCTCCAGGCGCGGGTCTTCGTGGTCGGCGCGGATCAGGGCGGTGAGGGCCTGGCCGGCGCGATCGACGAGTTGCAGGGCGCGGTCAAAGCGGGGCTGGGCGGTGCGCAGCTGGGCTTCGGAGCCGCTGGCGATGGCCTCGGCGAACTCGTCGTGCAGGCGGGCCAGCGAGGCGTGCAGGTGGCGCAGCTGGTTGGCGTTGACCAGGCCAAGCTGTTGGGCGCCGGCGACCTGGGCCAGCAGGGGGGCCATCTCGTCGTCATCGTCCACCGCCGGCGGCGTGGTCAGCGGGGCGAGCAGGCTTTGGACTTGCTGCGCCAGCGGGGGCAACTGGTAGTCCTGTGTGGTGGCGTCCCAGGCCAGCAGGTGCAGGTCACGCAGGCGCTTGAGCACGGTCTCCAGCGCCTCGGGCCAGACGGCGTGGAAGAGCTGCTGGATGTCTTCGCGTGACAGGCGGGCCTGGGGCTGGCTGCACAGCTCCATGAAGCACCACAGGCGCAGCTGGGCCATGGCGGCTGGGCCGTGGAAGAGGCCACGCAGGGCGTCGAGCAGCGCGGTGCGGTGGCCCAGGGCCCAGGCCAGGGGCTGGCTGGGGGGGAAGTCGGGGTCGCGGAAGTAGCTCTCAAAGCTGGGGCTGTCGGGCGACTCGGCGTGCGGACTGCCGCCACGCTCGGGGCGCAGCACGTCGGGAAGGGGCGCTTCGGTCATCCTGCCATTTTGCCGGATGGGAAGGCCCCCGCCATCCGGTCGCGCCCGCCCCCGGTGAGGGGGGCGGCGGGTTGCAAGGCGGATTACGATGGGGGCTGCTTTGTGATGACCCTTGCCCGCATGCCCGACATCCTCACCCTCACGATGAACCCGGCCCTGGACATCTCCACGGCGATCGACCGCGTGGAGCCGGTGCACAAGTTGCGTTGCGGCCCGCACCAGACCCACCCGGGCGGCGGCGGCATCAATGTGGCGCGTGTGCTGCACCGTTTGGGGAGCCGCGTGAGGGCGATCTACACGGCGGGCGGCCCGCTCGGGCGCGAACTGAGCGCCTTGCTGGACGCCGAGGGCGTGCCTTCGCAGGTGGTGCCGATTGCGGGGGGCACGCGTGAGAGCTTTTCGGTTTTCGAGCGCTGCTCCGGACAGGACTTCCGCTTTGTGCTGCCCGGCCCCACCTTGACCGAGCCCGAGTGGACAGCCTGCCTGGACGCGGTGGTGGCGGGCCTGGCGCAGGCGCGCTATGTGGTGGTCAGCGGAGGGTTGCCGCCTGGGGTGCCAGCCGACTTTTATGCGCGCCTGGCACAGCGCGTGCGCGCGGTGGGTCGCTGGCTGGTGCTGGACGCCAGCGGGGCCGCGCTGGCCGAAACCCTGGCCGCGGGCGTGTACCTCGTCAAGCCCAGTCTGCGTGAGCTGCGCGAGCTGACCGGCCAGCCCTTGTCAGACGAGGCCTCGTGGCGCGACGCGGCCCGCGCCCTCATCGCGAAGGGTCAGGCGCAGATCGTGGCCCTGTCGCTGGGCGAGAACGGCGCCTTGCTGGTGACCGCCGACCAGGCCTGGCGCGCGCAGAGCCTGAAGGTGAGCGTGGCCAGCACGATTGGCGCGGGCGACAGCTTCGTGGGCGGTCTGGTGTGGGCGCTCAGCGAGGGCCAGGCCCTGGACGAGGCCTTTCGCTACGCGATGGCGGCAGGGGCCGCGGCCTTGTTGTCGCCGGGCACCAAGCTGTGCGATCCGGCCGATGTGGAGCGCATGTACCGCGAGGTGGTGGTGACCGCCGCCTGAGGAGGGGCTACCATCGCCCCCTCATGAGCGACCATCCCACCCTGACTTGGATTGACCTGGCCGGTCTGTCCCACACTGCCCGCTGGCGCAGCGAATCGGGCGTTCCCGCGCCGCGCCGCGTGGTGGTGGCCGACGACCAGATGCCGGCCGACCGCGCCTACCGCCTGGTCTGCGAGGGCACGGCCCTGCTGTGGCAGGGCGATTTCCACAATGCGCGACAGCTGCTGCAGGCCCTGGTGCGCCGGCTGGACAAGCGCGAGACGCGGGGACGTGAGGGGGCGCCCGACCCGGCGCAGGCCTTTCACCTGCACCGCAAGCGTCAGGCCGAGCGCGCCCGCCTCCTGGGGCAGGTACTGATCCCGGTGGAGGCCGGGCACCACATTGCCTTGCGCCGCGCCCCGGACGTGGTGGCCGCCTGCACCGAGGCCTATGGCCCGGCCGATGAAGCGTATGGGGTCTCGCTGCGCGAACTGCAGGGCCTGATCGGTGCCCATGAGTGGCGCAAGAAGGGCGTGATGATCCCGGCCTTGCAGGCCCCCATCCACCCGCACTACGGGGTGTTTTCGCCCGTGCGTGGCGAGTACCTGGACCTGGTGGCCCAGGCCCCCCTGCCAGCGGCTTTAAAGGCCCAGAGCGAGGCCTGGGACATCGGCACCGGCACCGGTGTGCTGGCGGCCGTGCTGGCGCGCCGGGGCATCGCCCGGGTGCGCGCCACCGACCTGGCACCGCGGGCTCTGGCCTGCGCGCGCGAGAACCTGGAACGCCTGGGCGTGCTGCCCCAGGTGGCGTTGCTGCAGACCGACCTGTTCCCGAGCGGCCGTGTGCCGCTGGTGGTGTGCAACCCGCCCTGGGTGCCGGCACGTCCCCATTCCTCGGTGGAGCAGGCCGTGTACGACCCCGACAGCCAGATGCTGCGCGGCTTTCTGCAAGGCCTGGCGGTGCACCTCGCTCCGGGCGGCGAAGGCTGGCTGATCCTGTCGGACCTGGCCGAGCACCTGGGCCTGCGCAGCCGCGCCGAGCTGCTGGGCTGGATCGAGGCCGCCGGCCTGCAGGTGCTCGATCGACTGGACATCCGCCCCCGACACGGCAAGGCCAGCGACCCCGATGACCCGCTGCACGCGGCCCGGGCGGCCGAGGTCACCTCCCTGTGGCGACTGGGCGCCGTCACGGGGGCCTGAAGCCTGATCCGTGCCAGAATTCGCCCCCTGCCCCTCATTTCTCTCTCCCCAAAGGTATCCCCGTGGACTTGAAAGTGCCCATCAAGATCGTCGAAGAATTCAGCGAAGACGACGAGGTCCATGCGACCGGCCTGCTGGACATGGCCAGTGGTGACATCAGCCGCGTCGAATACGAAGACTACGACGTGGACGCCGAAGGCCTGCCCTGCGATCGCGAGGACTACGAGTTCAGCGTCGGCATCCTGAGCAACCGCGGCAAGGAAGTGGAGTTCCGCGTCGACGTCAACAAGACGACCGGTCAGTACTCCGTGAGCGTCAACGAGCTGCTGGAAATCAAGAACCGCGCCGCCGCGCTGTTCGCCGCCGGTCCGAACTGAGGCCGTGTCCCCGCACCCTGTGACATGGATCACAGGGTGGCCCCCTCGTCTCGTGGGGTCGCTCTTGTTTTGAGCCCATGCCGGCCCCACCTGTGCGATAGTGGAATCACATCGGAAAGGAGGGTGCCATGATGTTGCTCGACGAGATGCTCGAACTGAACCTGCTCACCGCAGACCAGCACACCGAAATCGGTGCCTGGGTGCGCCAGGCCCGCACCCCCGACCGCATCCTGCAGATGCCCACCCACCTGTGGAAGGTGCTGGAAGGCGCCAGCGTGCTGATGGACTTCGATCCCGGCGGGGTCGCACCGGACGGCGCCACGGCGACGCTGCACTGAACGACAAGGGGGCACATCCAGCCCCCTTTTTTGTGCCTCACAGCTGGTGGGTGACCAGGCGGAAGTCCGGGTCGTCCGGATTGGCTTTGACCGTGAAGCCCAGGCTGCGCATCAACTTGAGCATGTTGCCGTTGTTGACCAGCACCAGGCCGATGATCTCGCTCAGGCCTTTTTCGCGCGCCACCTCCATGATGCTTTCCATCAGGCGTGAGCCCAGGCCCTTGCCGGCGAAGTCGTCGGCCACCACCAGCGAGAACTCGCAGGTCGACTGGTCCGGGTTGGTGATGTAGCGAGACACGCCCACCACACGTTCGGTTTCCGTGATCTCGCCGTCTTCGTTGGCGTGGCGCTCCTTCACCACGGCCACCAGGGCCATCTCGCGGTCGTAGTCGATCAGCGTGAAGCGCGAGAGCATGTTGGCCGGCAGCTCGGTCATGGCCGAAGCAAAGCGGAAGTAACGGCTCTCGGACGACAGGCCCTTGGCAAAGGTCTGCAGCATCTGCGCATCGTCGGGGTGGATCGGGCGGATCGTGTACTCGCCACCGCCCCGCAGCGGCCAGACCTGCTCGTAGCGCGCCGGGTAGGGCAGGATGGACAGGTGCTGGTAGGCGTTGGGCCGACCCGTCATGTTCTGTGGCGCATGGTCGATGACGATGCGCGCATCCACGGCCACGGCCCCGTCTTCGTCCACGATGATGGGGTTGATGTCCATCTGGCGCAGCTGGGGCAGCTCGCACACCATCTCGGACACGCGCAGCAGCAACTGCTCCAGCGCGTCCATGTTCACGGCGCTGGCCCCGCGCCAGTCGCCCAGGGTCTCGGCCACGCGGGCGCGGTTGATCAGGTGGCGGGCCAGGAACTGGTTGAGCGGCGGCAGCTCCATCGCGCGGTCGTTGATCAGCTCGATCATGGTGCCGCCCGCGCCAAACACGATCACCGGGCCGAAGGGGTCGTCGGTGACCACACCGATGTGCACCTCGCGGCCACGGCGGTTGCGCGCCATCTTCTGCACCGTCACGCCATTGATGCGGGCGTTGGGCTGCAGGCGGCGCACGCGCTCGACCATGTCGGTGAAGGTGTCGCGCGCCTGCGTGCCGTTCATCACATTGAGCACCACGCCCTGCACGTC
>JAGNPA010000083.1 GCA_017989885.1 Aquabacterium sp. | reverse complement strand
CCCCCACCACCACGGCCGGCACGCCAATGACCATCCAGACGATAGGCAGGCGGTACCAGGGCGGGTTGTCCACCGGGGTGGACGGGTCTTGCGTAGAGAGAGACTGTGTCATGTCATGTCCAAAAGGAGAGAGAGTCAGCGCGGGACCATGAAGGTGGTCTTTTCACGGACATCAACCTGGGGCGAATCGCCCTGGCGCAATTGTTCCACCAGGATGGTGACGCCGGTGGCACCCGAACCCATGCGAGCACCGACCTCAGGCGGGATCCGCACAGCGACTGGTACCCAGCGCGCTTCGGCAGGACCCAGGACGACGTTCTCACCGCCCTGCACCTTGGCCTGACTCAGTTGCTCGACACCCACGCGGTAACGTTGTGTGCGCTCGCTGGCGTTCATCAACTGAACGCGGTACACGTTCTCAATGTAGCCGTCGTCCACCACGCGGGCCAGCGCGCCGCGGTCACGAACGATGTCGACACGGAACGGCGGACGGCTGTAGAGACTGGCCACGAAGGCTGCGACCACCAGCATCAAAATGGCGGTGTACAGCAACACGCGAGGCCGTTTGACACGCCCCCACATTTCACTGCTGCCCCAGCCCTTTTCCATCGCGTTCTGCGTGGAGTAACGGATCAGGCCGCGCGGTGTGCCCATCTTGTCCATGACGGTGTCGCACGCGTCAATGCAGGCGGCACAGCCAATGCACTCGTACTGCAGACCCTTGCGGATGTCGATGCCCGTGGGGCAGACCTGAACGCACAGGGTGCAGTCGATGCAGTCGCCCTGCCCCATGGACTGGGCATTGGCCTTGCGTGAGCGCGCACCGCGGGGTTCACCGCGCTTCTCGTCGTAGCTGATGATGAGCGTGTCACGATCGAACATGGCACTCTGGAAGCGCGCATACGGGCACATGTACTTGCAGACCTGCTCGCGCATGAAGCCTGCGTTGCCATAGGTGGCGAAACCGTAGAACAAGATCCAGAAGGACTCCCAGGGACCCAGACCAAAGGAGATCACCGATTGCCACAGGTCGCGAATCGGGGAGAAGTAGCCCACGAAGGTGTAGCCGGTCCACAGGGCGACGGCAATCCATGCGGCATGCTTGGCGGCTTTGCGCGCAAACTTCTCGGCCGTCATGGGCGACTTGTCCATCTTCATGCGCTTGGCACGACTGCCCTCGATCTTGTTCTCGATCCACATGAACATCTCGGTGTAGACCGACTGTGGGCAGGCGTAGCCACACCACAAGCGACCGGCCACCGTGGTGAACAGGAAGAGTCCGTAGGCGGAGATGACGAGCAAGGCCGTCAGATAGACCAGGTCCTGCGGGTACAAGACCAGATTGAAGAGATAAAAGCGTCGCGTACCCAGGTCGAACAGCACCGCCTGACGGTCGTTCCAGTACAGCCAGGGCGTGACGTAAAACACCAGTTGGGTGACCCACACCATGACCCAGCGCCAGTTGGTGAACCAACCCGTGACCTCACGAGCGTAGACCTTCTCGGTCTTCTTGTAGAGGGAAACGATCTCCTCACGGCGTGCGGCCTTGGCGGCATCGAACGCGGCCTCTTCGGCCTTGATGGGGATCACGCGTTGAGGCGCATCGGTGGTTTTTTGTGGATCGGTCATGGCACAAATGAAAAAGCGGAGGGGCTGAGCCAGATACCCACCAGGGTATCACGCACCAACCACCTCCGCTTGAATTTACTGCGACTCTTGATGGGGATCAAGCTGGAGACCCGATACCCATTCAGAGTGCACGTCGCTTACTGGGCCTGAGCTGTCTGAGTCGGACGCGACAGACCCCAGACGTAGGCAGTCAACACCTTGATCTGGTCTTCGGTCAGACGACCTGCCTGTGCAGGCATGACGTTGACTTTGCCGTTGTTGATCATGCGGACAATCGCCTCTTCGCCCCAGCCGTGCAGCCAGATCTTGTCGGTCAGATTGGGGGCACCCAGTGCCTGCATGCCCTTGCCGTCCGCCCCGTGGCAGGTCGCGCAAGCAGCCTTGAACTTGTCCTTGCCGAGTTCGGCCAGGATCGAGTTGTGGCCGCTACCGGACAGGCTCAGCACGTAGTTGGCAACCTGGCGAACTTCCTCGGGACCACCGACGGCAGCAGCCATCGGAGGCATCATGCCGTTGCGGCCAGCATGCAGGGTTTCGCTGATCTTCTCAGGCGAACCACCGTGCAGCCAGTCGGTGTCGGTCAGGTTGGGGAAGCCCTTGGAACCCTTGGCGTCGGAGCCGTGGCACGCCGCGCAGTTGTTCAGGAACAGGCGCTCACCGATGGCCAGGGCCTTCGGATCACGTGCCAGGTCTTCCACTGCCGCAGGACGGAAAGCCGCGTAGATCTTTTCTTCCTCGACCTTGGCCTTGGCGATCTCGGCCTCCAACTGCCCCTTGGAGGACCAGTTCAGCGTGCCCTTGTTGTTGCCCAGGCCGGGATACAGCACCAGGTAACCGACCGCAAACACCAGCGTGAAGATGAACAGGAACAACCACCAGCGAGGCAGCGGGTTGTTCAGTTCACGCAGGTCTTCGTCCCAGATGTGACCGGTGGTCTTGTCAACGTTGCCTTGTGCGTCATACACGATCTTGTGTTTGGCGGCACCAATGAGCACGAATGCGCAATAGACCAGACCGAACACAACGATCCCGACGACGTACCAGGACCATCCACTCGAAATGAAGTCGCTCATGTCTGAGCCTCCAATCAATCTTCTGCAAGAGGCAGGCGACCTGCCTCTTCAAACTGAGCCTTGTTGCGGCGCGAATAAGCCCACACAGCAATGCCCACGAAAACGCACAGACACACCACGGTGAAAATGCTTCTGGCTACGATGATGTCCATGTGCGTCGCTCCTTATTTGACGGCGGTACCGAGGACCTGCAGGTACGCGATCACGGCTTCGAGTTCGGTCTTGCCTTTGACCTCTTCGTCAGCAGCCTTGATCTCGGCGTCCGTGTAGGGCACGCCAACCACGCGCAGGGCTTCCATGCGCGGGGCCACCTTCGGGCCGTCTTCCAACTTGGCCTGGGCCAACCAGGGGTAGGCAGGCATGTTGGACTCCGGCACCACGTCACGCGGGTTGTTCAGGTGAACCGCATGCCATTCGTCGGAGTACTTGCCGCCCACGCGGTGCAGGTCAGGACCTGTCCGCTTGGAGCCCCACTGGAAGGGGTGGTCGTACACGAACTCGCCAGCCATGGAGTAGTGACCATAGCGCAAGGTTTCGGCACGGAAGGGACGGATCATCTGCGAGTGGCAGTTGTAGCAACCCTCGCGGATGTAGACGTCGCGGCCAGCCAACTGCAGCGCGGTGTAAGGCTTGAGGCCGTCCACCGGTTGCGTGGTGCTGCGCTGGAAGTACAGCGGCACGATCTCGACGAGCGCACCGACCGACACGACCAGCAGGGTCAGCACGATCATCAGGAAGTTGCTGGTTTCAATCTTCTCGTGGGAGAAGAGCTTGGGCTTGTGATTGTGATCAGCCATGTTCTTGTCCTCCTCAGGCGTGAGCGGGCTGGGCGATCGGCGCATTGACTGCGCGACCGGCCATGACCGTCATCACGGTGTTCCACAGCATCAGGATCATGCCGCCCAGATAGAGCAGGCCACCTGCAACGCGGATCACGTAGAAGGGATAGGTTGCCTTGACGCTTTCGACGAAGCTGTAGACCAGGGTGCCGTCCGGGTTGACCGCACGCCACATCAGACCCTGCATCACGCCGGCAATCCACATCGCGGCGATGTACAGCACGATGCCGATGGTCGCAGCCCAGAAGTGCACGGAGATGGCCGAGACGGAGTACATCGTGGTACGGCCGAACATGCGCGGGATCAGGTAGTACAGCGAGCCCATCGAGATCAGACCCACCCAGCCCAGAGCGCCGGAGTGAACGTGACCCACGGTCCAGTCGGTGTAGTGCGACAGGGAGTTCACGGTCTTGATGGACATCATCGGACCTTCGAAGGTGGACATGCCGTAGAACGACAGGGCCACGATCAGGAACTTCAGGATGGCGTCGTCACGCAGCTTGTACCAGGCACCCGACAGGGTCATGATGCCGTTGATCATGCCGCCCCACGAAGGTGCCAACAGGATCAGCGAGAACACCATGCCGACGGACTGAGTCCAGTCAGGCAGAGCCGTGTAGTGCAGGTGGTGAGGACCCGCCCACATGTAGGTGAAGATCAGCGCCCAGAAGTGCACGATCGACAGGCGATACGAGTACACGGGCATGCCAGCTTGCTTGGGGATGTAGTAGTACATCATGCCCAGAAAGCCTGCCGTCAGGAAGAAGCCCACGGCATTGTGACCGTACCACCACTGGACCATGGCGTCCTGCACACCGGCGTAGGCCGAGTAGGACTTGGTCAGGGAGACGGGGATTTCTGCGCTGTTGACGATGTGCAGCAGGGCCACGGCGATGATGAAGGCACCGTAGAACCAGTTGGCCACGTAGATGTGACGGATCTTGCGGGTACCGACGGTCCCGAAGAACACGACAGCGTACGCAACCCACACCAGCGTGATCAGGATGTCAATGGGCCATTCCAGCTCAGCGTATTCCTTGCCGGAGGTGTAGCCCAGAGGCAGTGAGACCACGGCCAGCAGGATGACCAGTTGCCAACCCCAGAAGGTGAAAGCAGCCAGAGGACCTGCGAACAGGCGAGTTTGGCACGTACGTTGCACCACGTGGTAAGACGTGGCAAACAGGGCGCAGCCGCCAAACGCAAAAATCACCGCATTGGTATGCAGTGGACGAAGCCGGCCGTAGGACAGCCAGGGAATGCCGAAATTGAGTTCCGGCCATGCCAATTGGGACGCGATCAGGACGCCGACGGCCATGCCGACGACACCCCAAACAACGGCCGCAATGGCGAACTGCCGAACAACTGTATCGTTGTACGTGGCAGAGTGGGTGGTTGCCATCTCTTCTTCTCCTTTGTTACAGCGTGAATTGTGGGGGCAAACCAAGGGTTATTTTTGATGCGCCTCAACCTTGGGCTTGTCTTTTTGCTCATCTTGCAAGATGCGCAGCCCCTCTTGTTCGATGTCCTCGAATTGTCCGCTGTGCACAGACCAGCCCAGCACGGCCAGAATGGCCAGGACCAGTAAAACGGAGACGGGGATGAGGACGTAGAGGATTTCCATGATCGTGGGTGCTGCTTCAGGCGCGAGCGCCGCCGAGTCTAAGCGCATTCAGCACCACACCCAAGGAACTCAGCGCCATGCCCAGCCCGGCCAGCCACGGTGGCATGAGCCCGGCCAGCGCCAAGGGAATGCACGAAGCGTTGTAAATGGCCGCCCAGGCGAGGTTCTGACGCACGATGCGCATGGCCTGTCGGCTGATCACCACAGCCTCGGGCAGACCAAGCAGGCGTCCGCCCAGAATGATGAGGTCCGCTTGTGACTGTGCCAAGGCAGCGCCCTGGTCCAGCGCCACGGACACATCGGCCTTGGCCAGCACAGGGGCGTCGTTGATGCCGTCACCCACGACCGCCACCCGGTGGCCTTCCGCCTGGATGCGGGCGATGACGTTGAGCTTGTCTTCGGGCGTGGCCTGCGCCTGTGCGACCACCATGTCTTCGCCCTGCCCCAGGAGCCGGGCTGCGGCATGCACGCGGGAGGCCTGGTCGCCGGACAGGAGCGCAGACTGGCAACCCAACTCACGCAAACGCTGCACGGTTGGGCGCGCCTCCGCGCGAAAGACCTCATCGAACACGAAGCCGGTCACGGTCTCAGGCACCAGCGTCCCGGTGTCGTCGATGGCGGCCATCCAGACGCGCGCATCGCTGTCTTGGGTCCACCAACCGGCCTCGGCGGCCGCTGCCGGCAAGACCCAGCTCAGCAGGCCCAGTCGCCACACACGGCCCTGCGCGTCGGTTGCCTGTACGCCCTTGCCGGCCTGCTCCCGCACGTCGACCCAGGAGGTGGCAGGCCAGCCTCCGGCGTCCTGCGCGGCCTTGACGAGGGAGCGTGACAAGGGGTGCTGAGAATAGGACGCCAGCGCTGCGGCCAGCCCCCAGTGTTCAATTTGCGCCGCCGGCAGGCCCTGCGCGGCAGCAATGCGCCCTTGTGGCGTGGCCAGCGACACGACCGAGAGTTCGCCCTCGGTGAGGGTGCCGGTTTTGTCGAAATAGACCTGGTCAATCTCGGCCAAGGCTTCCAGCGCATCCAGCCGGCGCACCAGCAGGCCTTTGCGCGCCATGGCGCCCGCAGCAGCCAGCAAGGCGGAGGGAGCTGCCAAAGACAGGGCGCAGGGACAGGTCACCACGAGCACGGACACCGCCACCCAGACGGACTTGGACGGGTCAATCCACTGCCAGGCCAGCGCACCACCGGCTGCGAGCAGGATGACCCCCCACAGGAACGGTGCGGCCATGCGGTCGGCAAACCGCATCCAGCCGGGTTTTTCGGTCATGGCCTGGTGCACCAGCGAGACGATCTGCTGGTAGCGGGTGTCCGGCCCCAGCCGTTCGATGGCCATCCAGACCGGCGCACTCATATTGAGGCTGCCGGCCACCACCATCTGCCCGACCTGGCGCGGCACCGCGCGCGACTCACCCGTCAGCAGGGACTCGTCGACCTCGGTTTCACCGGCCAGAATCTGCCCATCGGCCGGGAAAGCCTGCCCCACCGCGACCCGCACACGGTCACCATGGCGCAGCGAGGACAGGGGCGTCGACTCGCTCGCCACGGTCGAAAGGTCTTCCTCTGCGTTCACGGCTCGCTCGACCGCCTCGGGCAGGCGCACGCACATGGACTCCAGAGACTGGGTGACGCGCTCCCGCGCACGGGACTCCAGCCAGCGTCCAGCCAGCAGGAAGGTGACGAACATGGTCAGGGAGTCAAAGTAGGCCTCATGACCGAACAGATCCTGGTTGCCAAAGGTGACGCCCGTGCTGACGATGAAGGTGCCCAGGATGCCCAGCGACACCGGTGTGTCCATGGAGACCCTGCCCCGCCGCGCCGCCCGCCAAGCGCCCTGCAGGAAGGGGCCGCAAGAAAACAGCATGACCGGCAGGCTCAGAACCCAGCAGGCCCAGTTCATGAGGTTCCACAAATCGGCGGGGATCTCGTCCTGACCGGCCACGTACTGCGGCCAGGTGATCATCATGACCTGCATCATGCAGAACGCGGCGACCGACAGGCGCCACATGAGCACACGCCGCTCGCGCAGGCGTTCATGACCGGCTCGGGCGGCCGCGTCGGGCCAGGCACGGTAGCCGGCGTCTTGCACCGCCGCGACGAGTTCAGACAGTTTGACGG
>JAGNPA010000082.1 GCA_017989885.1 Aquabacterium sp. | reverse complement strand
ACGAAGGTCGCGGTGAGACCGCCGACCTGCTCACCGTGGTTGCCCACCACCTCACCGACCCGGCGCTCAAGGGCCTGCCGCTGGCGTTGGCCGGCTTTTCGTTCGGCGGCTATGTCGCGGCCCAGGCTCATGCGCGCCTGAGCGAGGCAGTGGCCAACCGGCCCGAGCTGGTGGCCCCCAAGCAACTGGTGCTCGTCAGCCCGGCCACCTCCCGCTACGAGGTGCCCGAGGTGCCGGCCCACACCCTGGTGGTGGAAGGCGAGCAGGATGACGTGGTGCCGCTCGCCAGCATCCTCGACTGGGCACGCCCGCAAGGCCTGCCGGTCACCGTGGTGCCGGGTACCGGCCACTTTTTCCATGGCAAGTTGACGGTGCTGCGGGAGGTCGTGCTGCGACACCTGCGTGCGGCGGCGGTCTGACTTGCATTGTGGGCAAGCTGCCCCATCTGTGGACCCCATGAGCTCTCGACTTCTTCGCCGGTCTTCTGACCGGACCGGTCTGTCCGTATCCGGGCTGTCCCGTTGGTGCCGCGCCGGGTGCTTGGGGCTGGCTGTGCTCGCGCTCGGTTGGGGGGCGATGTCGGGCGCCCACGCGCAAGCGCCGGCCCAGCCGCCTTCCTTGGGGGCGGCAGCCTTCAGCGAGCCGCCACCGGGCATGCCGCTGCCTCCCGAGATTGCCGCCCGCGGCTTCATCCTGCACGACCTCGGTAGCCAGCAGACCTTGGCGGTGCGCCAGCCCGATCAGGCGGTGCCCCCCGCCTCGCTCACCAAGATGATGACAGCCTACCTGGTGTACCAGGCGGTGGACGCCGGCCAGCTGCGTCTGGAGGACACTTTGCCCGTGTCCGAGCGAGCCTGGCAAGCGGCCATCGGCAGTGGGGCGCGGGCGCTTGCGGCGGCGGGTGCCCGCCTCACGGTGGCCGAACTGCTCCAGGGCATGGCGGTGCTGGGCGCCAATGATGCGGCCGTGGCGCTGGCCGAGGGCGTCGCCGGCTCGGTCGATGATTTCGTGGCGCGCATGAACCGTCAGGCCCAGGTCTTTGGCCTCAAGGCCACGCAGTTTCGCAACCCCGACGGGCGCGCGGTCAGCGGGCAAGCCAGCACGCCGCGCGAGTTGGCCTGGATCGCCGTGCGCCTGCTCACCGATTTCCCGCAGGCCCTGACCCACTACCGCCAGCCGGCGCTGACCCTGGGGGGCGTCCGGCAGGCCAGCATCAACTGGCTCTTGCTGCGCGACCCCAGCGTGGACGGCTTGCAGGTGGCCTATGCCGATCGCCTCGGCTACGCCATGGCGGCCACCTCGCGCCGGCCGGTCGGGGGCAGCGAGCGCCGTCTGGTGGCGCTGGTCGTGGGCACCCCCTCGGCCCAGGCGCGCGCCACCGAAACCCAAAAGCTGCTCAACTGGGGCTACAGCGGGTTCGACGTGGTCAGGCTGTTTGCCGCCGGCCAGGCCGTCAGCACGGCTCCGGTGTGGAAGGGCAGCGCCCGCAGCGTGCCGCTGGGGCGCACGCAAGCCATTCTGGTGGCCGTCCCCCGGGGGCAGGCAGCCCGCATCCAGACCACCCTGACACGCCAGGACCCTTTGCTGGCACCGCTGGCCCAAGGGCAGACCGTGGGCACCTTGCACATCACCCTGGGCACCCAGCCCTGGCAGACGCTGCCGTTGCAGGCGCTGGAGGCCGTGCCCAGCGCCGGCTGGCTGGGCCGCACCTGGGACGCCATCCGCCTGGGCATCCAATGAAAGACATGGCCATGAACCAACCCGTCAACCCCATCATCCCGCCCGAGCAGTCGCTCATCGAGTATCCCTGCCCCTTTCCCATCAAGGTGATGGGGCCGCACCTGGAGGACTTTGTCGAGTCGGTGGTGGCCCTCATCGTGCAGCACGACCCCAGCTTTGACATCCAGGCGCTGGAGCGGCGCCCCAGCAGCACCGGCAAGTATGTGGGCCTGACCGTCACGGTCAACGCCACCAGCCGTGAGCACCTGGACAACATCTACCGTGCGCTGACCAGCCATCCGCAGGTGAAATACGTGCTCTGACCCCTGGGTGAGGGCAGGCGGGCAGACTTGCCAGCCACGCCGCATACAATGTTTGCGCCCCTGCCGTTGCGCCCTTGATGGTGCTGCGGCCTTTTGTTTGAAGGAACGATAGTGTTGATTTCTGAAGCCATTGCCCAAACCGCCGCTCCGGCCGCCAGCGCCTCCGGCGGTCTGATGAGCATGTTGCCCCTCGTGCTCATGTTCGTGGTGCTGTATTTCGTGATGATCCGCCCGCAAATGAAGCGGCAAAAGGAAACCCGCGCCATGCTCGAAGCCCTGACCAAGGGTGACGAAGTGGTGACCCAGGGCGGCGTCATCGGCAAGATCACCAAGCTGGGCGACGCCTTCGTCAGCATCGAAGTGGCCAACGGCGTCGAGTTGCAACTGCAGCGCGCGGCGATCATTCAGGTTCTGCCCAAGGGCACCTACAAGTAAGTCACCGTTCGTGCTGTCGAGGATCCTATGAACCGCTATCCCTGGTGGAAGTACCTGATCATTGCCGTGGCTTTGCTCATCGGCTTGGTCTACAGCCTGCCCAATGTTTTTGGCGAGGCACCCGCCGTCCAGCTCTCCAGTGGCAAGGCCACTCTCAAGCTGGACCAGTCTGCCGTGGAGCGTGTGCGCACCGTGCTGAAGGAGGCGGGCCTGGAGGCCGACTTCGTCGAGCTCGATGGCACCTCCGTGCGGGCGCGGTTCAAGGACACCGACAGCCAACTGAAGGCGCGTGACGCCCTCAGCCGCTCTTTCAATCCCGACGCCCAGGATCCGAGCTACATCGTGGCTTTGAACCTGGTGTCGCGCTCGCCTCAGTGGCTGCGCAACCTGCATGCCCAGCCCATGTACCTGGGCCTGGACCTGCGCGGTGGCGTGCACTTTCTGATGCAGGTCGACATGAAGGCGGCGCTGACGCAAAAGCTCGACAGCCTCAGCACCGACATGCGCACCCTGTTGCGTGACAAGGACATCCGCCACAGCGGCATCCGCCGCGACGCCTCGGCCCTGATCGTGCGCTTCCGCGACGACGCGGCCCGTGAGGCCGCCCGTGGTGTGCTGCAAGGCAGCCTGGCCGATGTGGACTGGGTGGACGGCACCGACACCGGCGGTTCGGGCGACCGCACCTTGGTGGGCACCCTCAAGCCCACCTCCGAGCGCGCCATCCAGGAGCAGGCCCTCAAGCAAAACATCACCACGCTGCACAACCGGATCAATGAACTCGGCGTGGCCGAGCCCGTGATCCAGCAGCAAGGCATCGACCGCGTGGTCGTGCAGTTGCCCGGCGTGCAGGACACCGCCAAGGCCAAGGACATCATCGGCCGCACCGCCACGCTGGAAGTGCGCATGGTCAACGACAGCGTCGAAGCCCAGGCGGCCCAGGCTGGCGGCCCCGTGCCTTTCGGTTACGAGCGCTACATGGAACGTGGCGGCCTGCCCATCATCGTCAAGCGCGAAGTGGTGCTGACCGGCGACAACCTCACCGATGCTCAGCCCGGTTTCGACGAGAACCAGGAAGCGGCCGTGCACCTGACGCTGGACGCCCGTGGCGCCCGCATCTTCAAGGACGTCACCCGCGAGAACATCGGCAAGCGCATGGCCATCATCCTGTTCGAAAAGGGCAAGGGCGAGGTCGTGACCGCACCGGTGATCCGTGGCGAAATCGGTGGCGGGCGCGTGCAGATCTCGGGCCGCATGAGCACCGAAGAGGCTGCTGACACGGCCTTGCTGCTGCGTGCCGGCTCGCTGGCCGCCCCCATGGAGATCATCGAAGAGCGCACCGTGGGCCCCAGCCTGGGCGCCGACAACATCGCACAAGGCTTCAACAGCCTGATCTACGGCTTTGCCGCGATCGCCGTGTTCATGATGTTGTACTACCTGCTGTTTGGCGTGTTTTCCACCATCGCGCTCACGGTCAACCTGCTGCTGCTGGTGGCCGTGTTGTCGATGCTGCAGGCCACGCTGACGCTGCCCGGCATTGCGGCCATCGCCCTGACCCTGGGCATGGCCATTGACGCCAACGTGCTGATCAACGAGCGCGTGCGCGAAGAGCTGCGCAACGGCTCGGCGCCGCAGTCGGCCATCCATGCCGGCTACGAGAGCGCCTGGTCCACCATCCTGGACTCCAACGTCACCACCTTGATTGCCGGTCTGGCCCTGCTGGCCTTCGGCTCCGGGCCCGTGCGCGGCTTTGCCGTGGTGCACTGCCTGGGCATCCTCACCTCCATGTTCTCGGCCGTGTTCTTCTCGCGTGGCCTGGTCAACCTCTGGTATGGCCGTCAGAAGAAGCTCAAGGGCGTGTCCATCGGACAGGTCTGGAAGCCCCAGGAATAAGCACAGGGAACACCCATCATGGAATTTTTCCGTATCAAGCGTGACATTCCGTTCATGCGCCACGCGTTGGTCTTCAACGCGATTTCTTTCCTGACGTTCGCCGTTGCCGTCTTCTTCATCGTGACCCGGGGGCTGCACCTGTCCATCGAGTTCACCGGTGGCTCGGTCATCGAAACCCGCTACGCCCAAACGGCCGACGTGGCCAAGGTGCGTGCCACCGTCGAGGCCTTGAACTACGGCGAGGTCCAGGCGCAGAACTTTGGCACCTCACGCGATGTGCTGATCCGCCTGCCGCTGCGCGGTGAGTTGAAGCAGACCGAGGTGGTCGCCAATGTCTTCAGCGCGCTGTGCAAGGCCGAGGGGGCTCAGATCAGTTCGGTCGAGGTGGCGGGCAAGGGTCCGGCTCAAGTGTGCCGGGCGCCCAACGGCGAACAGCCGCTGACGCTGCAGCGCAGTGAGTTCGTGGGACCACAGGTCGGCGAGGAGCTGGTGCAAGACGGCCTGATGGCGCTGGGCGCGACCATCATCGGCATCATGATCTACCTGGCGATCCGCTTCGAGTGGAAGTTTGCCGTGGCCGGCATCATCGCCAACCTGCATGACGTCGTCATCATCCTGGGCTTTTTCGCCTTCTTCCAGTGGGAGTTCTCGCTGTCGGTGTTGGCGGCCGTGCTGGCCGTGCTGGGCTACTCGGTCAACGAGTCGGTGGTGATCTTCGACCGCATCCGTGAAACCTTCCGCAAGTTCCGCAAGATGAGCACGGCCGAGGTGATCGACCACGCCATCACCAGCACCATCAGCCGTACCGTCATCACCCACGGTTCGACCCAGATGATGGTGGTGGCCATGCTGATCTTTGGCGGCCCCACGCTGCACTACTTTGCCCTGGCCCTGACCATCGGCATCCTGTTCGGCATCTACTCCTCGGTCTTCGTGGCCGCTGCCATCGCCATGTGGCTGGGCGTCAAGCGTGACGATCTGATCTCGGCGTCGAAGAAAGACGTCGACCCGAACGATCCGAACGCCGGCGCAGTGGTGTAGAGTCCAAAATCGTCCTCCACCTGAAACACCTTCCATGAGTTTTGGTCCCCACCGAGCGCTGGCCCTGACGGCCCGTCTCAGCTTCCTCGAAGCCCTGATCAAGGGCGTGGAGGCGGTGGTGCAAGGCTGCGTGGAGGGGGCGCGCCAGGCGGCGGCCGAGCCGCAAGCCGATCCGGCGGTCTACCAGCGCAAGCGGGATCTGGCGCAGGAGCTCATGCGACTGCAGTCGGCCTGGCTGGCCACGCTGGAGCGTCCGCTGCACGATGCCTTGCGTGACCTGCGGGTGGGGCGCTCGGTCGGTGTGCGTGCGGCCCTGGGGCCGGCCAACAAGACCGACATTCCCTTGAGCCTGCTCGATGACAGCGATGTCGAGCGGGATTTGGCCGTGGCGCGCCTGGCCCAGATGATCGGGGACCACAACGGCTCGGAGTTCTCGGACCTCAATGCCCGGCTGCAGGCCGTGGGCGGGCCGGTGTCCGTCAGCGCGTCGGGGCCGGTGGACGTCCTGATGCCCCACTGGGTGGCGCGCGTCCTTGTGGACGCCTGGCTTGAGGTGGGGCTGAGTCTGGACCATTGGATCGAGATCAAGACCATTTTGATGCACGAGGTGACCCCCTGGACCCAGGAGGCCTACCACCACGTCAACGGGGTGCTGCTGGACCACGGCGTGCGCCCCGAGATCGATCTGCGCCCGTTCATCCGTCGGGCCAAGGATGTGGGCGTGACCCTGCCTGCCCCGCTCTCGCCGCAGGGCGGCAGCGCCCAGGCGGGAGCGTCGACCGGCGCGGGTTCATCCGGTGCGGGGGCGCTGCGCGGCAACAGCGGTTTGCAGCCCTTGGGGGCAGCTTTCGAAGAAACCCGCATGCTCACCCAGACGCCGGGTATGTCCAGCGGCGCCGTCAAAGCCCAGAACGTGCTCGACAAGCTCACCCAGGTGGTGGGGCGTCAGGTACCCGGTTTCGAGCCCACGGCAGCCCGGCCGCCAGGCGGCGCAGGCGCGGTGATGTCGGCGGGCCTGGGGCAGGCGATTCAGTCGGTGGGCGACACCCTGCGTCGACAGGTCGGGGCGGAGGCGCCGGTCAATCCGGCCGAGGCTCTGCAGACCCTGCAGCACAACAAGCAGGCGCTCAAGGAGGCTGCGAGCACCCCCAGCGAGCGTGCCATCATCGAGATCGTGGCGCTGTTGTTCCAGGCCATCCTGACCGAAGAGCGCCTGCCCGCCAGCATCCGGGTGTGGTTTGCGCGCCTGCAGATGCCGGTCTTGCGCGTCGCCGTGGCCGAGCCCGACTTCTTTGCCACCACCAGCCACCCGGCGCGCATCCTGATTGACCGCATGGGGTCGTGCGTGATGGGTTTTGAGGGCGGGGTGGCCGATGACGCCGACGATGCGCTGCACAAGGAAATCCGCCGCATCGTGCAGGTGATCGAGGCCTATCCCGATACGGGTCGGCGCGTCTTCCAGACGGTGCTGACCGAGTTCGAGCGCTTCCTGGAGACCTACTTCCGCGAAGAGAACCAGGCCAGCCGCCGCGGCGTGTCGCTGGCGCAGCAGGTCGAGCAGCGCGAAACCTGCGCGATCCAGTACACCATCGAGTTGCGCAAGATGCTCGATGGCGTGCCGGTGCACGATGGGGTGCGCGATTTCATGTTCCATGTCTGGGCCGACGTGCTCGCGCACAGCGCGGTCGTCAACGGGCCCACCCATGAGTCCACCAAGGCCTTGCAGCGGGCGGCGGCCGACCTGATCTGGTCGGCGAGCGCCAAGACCTCTCGCGACGAGCGGGCCGAGGTGCTGCGCCGCCTGCCCAATCTGCTCAAGGCGATCCGCGAGGGCATGGCCCGCTCGGGTTTGCCGCTGGACAAGCAGGATGAGCACATCAA
>JAGNPA010000081.1 GCA_017989885.1 Aquabacterium sp. | reverse complement strand
ACCCGGCTGTGGTGAACCTCGACGAGAACGTCGGCATCGCCTACGGCATGGGCATGACCGCCGAGAAGGTGGCCGAGCAGTGGAAGGTGACCCGCGAAGAGCAGGACGCTTTCGCCGTGGAATCGCACCGCCGTGCCATCGCCGCCCAACAGGCTGGCTGGTTCGATGCCGAAACCACCCCGATCGAAGTCGAAGTGCGCACGCCCAACCTCGAAACCGGCGAAGTGACCATCTCCAAGAAGGTCATCAACCGTGACGAAGGCGCCCGCCCTGACACCTCGATGGAAGGTCTGGCCAAGCTGCGTGCCGTGTTCGCGGCCAAGGGTTCGGTCACCGCTGGCAACTCGTCGCAGACGTCCGATGGCGCAGGCTGCCTGATCCTGGCTTCGAAGGAAGCCTGCGAGAAGTACGGCTTGACCCCGCTGGCCAAGTTCGTGGCCTTCGCCGTCAAGGGCGTGCCGCCTGAAATCATGGGCATCGGCCCGATCGAAGCCATCCCCAAGGCCCTGGAATACGCCGGCCTGAAGGCTTCGGACATGGACTGGGTCGAGCTGAACGAAGCCTTCGCTGCCCAGTCTTTGGCTGTGCTGAAGGACCTGGACAGCAAGGGCCACGTGCTGGACCGCGCCAAGGTGAACCCGATGGGCGGCGCGATCGCTCTGGGTCACCCCCTGGGTGCGACCGGCGCCATCCGTGCGGCCACCGTGGTGCACGGTCTGCGTCGCACCGGCGGCAAGTACGGCATGGTGACGATGTGCATCGGCACCGGCCAGGGCGCTGCTGGCATCTTCGAGCGCGTGGACAGCCTGTAATGGGCTTGACCGCGTTCAACGCCTGAGAAAGCCCGCCCTCGTGCGGGCTTTTTCTTGAGAGCTGTATGGAACACCTGACGCTTCACACCGACGATGGCCACACGCTGGCCGCCCGCTGTTACCGCCCGGCCGATGCCGCAGTGGTGGTGCAGCGCGTGGTCATCCTGGCCCCGGCGCTGGGCGTGCCGCAGACGTTTTATGAGCGCTATGCCCGCTGGCTCAGCGGCCACGGCTGCGTCGTCTACACCGTGGACTGGCGCGGCATCGGTGCGTCGGCGCCAGCCGATTTGCGGCGCTATCGGGCCAAGCTGATCGACTGGCCCTTGCACGATGCCCCGGCGATCATGCAGTGCGCGGTCAGCCGGCATCCGGGTCTGCCCATCAGCTGGTTCGGCCACAGCATGGGCGGCATCCTGTATGGGCTGATGCCGAAGTTGCCCCAGATCGACCATGTGGTCACGCTGGGCAGCGGCAGTGGGCACGTCTCGCATCTGGCGCGGCCGCTGCGCTATGGCATGTCGCTGTTCTGGCATGTGATCGTGCCCTTGAGCGTGGCGCGCCATGGCTACTTTGCCGGCAAGCGCATCAAGGCGGTGGGCGATCTGCCGCGCGGCATCGTGGCGCAGTGGAAGCGCTGGTGCGCCTCGCCCGACTTTTGCTGCGTGGAGGGCCCCCATGTGCGCGAAGCCTATGCCGCGGTGCGCCAGCCCATCACGGCGGTGCTGTTCACCGATGACAAGATGGCGCATCGGCGCGGGGTCGAGGCCATTCACCGCCTCTACACTGGCACGTCCGTGCGCCACCTGAACCTGCATCCCAAGGATGTGGGGGCTGCCTCGGTGGGCCACTTCGATTTCTTTCACACGCGCACCGGCCCCAAGGGCTGGGCGCACAGCCTGGGCTGGCTGGGGGTGTCTCCCGCCGCGCCGGCTGCTTCCTGAATTTCCTTTCCGTTCTCGAGGAACCACACCATGACCGACACCATTTTGTCGAACCGCGAAGGCGGCATCCTGACCCTGACCTTCCACCGTCTGGACAAGAAGAACGCCATCACGCGCGCCATGTACACCGCGATGGCCGAGGCGCTGGAAGCGGCCGCCGCCGATGACACGGTGCGCGTGGCGGTGATCCAGGGCGATCCGACCTGCTTCACGGCTGGCAACGACCTGATGGACTTCCTGAGCAATCCGCCCGACATGACGCCGGGTGCCGAGCCAGCGCCGGTGGTGCGTTTCCTCGACATCCTGCGCGACTTTCCCAAGCCGCTGATCGCCGCCGTGGCCGGTCCGGCCGTGGGCATTGGCACCACCTTGCTGCTGCACTGCGACCTGGTCTATGCCGGCGACAACGCGGGCTTCAGCCTGCCCTTCGTGAACCTGGGTCTGTGCCCCGAGGCCGGCTCCAGCCTGTTGCTGCCGCAGATCGTGGGCTACCAGCGCGCCGCTGAAAAACTGCTGTTCGGCGAGCCCTTCTCGGCCGAAGACGCGCTGGACATGGGCCTGGTCAACCGCGTGCTGCCGCCGACCGAGGTCAATGCCTATGCGCAGGCGCAGGCGGCCAAGCTGGCGGCCAAGCCTGCCACCTCGCTGCGGGTGACCAAGGCCCTGATGCGGCAGAGCAATACCGAGGCGCTGCACGCCGTCATGCTGGCCGAGTTGCAGCAGTTTGGCAATCTGCTGCGTGGCCCGGCCACCAAGGAGGCCATCAGCGCCGTGATGGAAAAGCGCAAGCCTGACTTCTCCAAGTGCTGAACGTTTGATGATCAGGATCAAGTCTGCGGGCAGTTTGGGGGCGCCGGGCGCGTCATAATCTTCAGATCGTGCGCGCCCTGCACCCCGTGGATGAAGGCTTTTGTTCCTCTCACAGCTGCCCCCTGATGTGATCCAGCCCGTGCTGGAAGCCTTGCCGATGCCGGTGTTCTTCAAGGATCGGGCGGGCATCTACCGGGGGTGCAACCTGGCCTTCACCACCTTGCTGGGCCTGTGCCCGGCCGATGTGGTGGGCAAGTCGGTGTTTGATCTGTCACCACCCGACCTGGCCCAGGTCTATTTCGAGGCCGATGAGGCCTTGATGAGTGCGGGCCAGGACCAGCGCTACGAGTCGCAGGTCCAGACCCCGTCAGGGCAGCGTCTGGATGTGATTTTCTACAAGTCCGTGCTGCGCGACACCGAGGGCCAGGTCAGTGGCCTGGTGGGCACCATCCTGGACATCACCGAGCGCAAGCGCATGGAGCAGCAGTTGGCCGAGATGGCCACGCGCGATCCTTTGACCGGTTTGATGAACCGGCGTGCCATCCTGTCTCACCTGGAGCGGCTGCACGCAGACCGCCGCAGCCAGCGTCAGCCGCTGTGCCTGCTCATGTGCGATGTCGACCATTTCAAGTCCATCAATGACCGCCATGGCCATGCGGTGGGCGATGAGGTGCTCACCCAGGTGGCGCAGGTGTTGCGCCAGCACCTGCGTGACGGCGATCAGGTCGGGCGCATTGGCGGCGAGGAGTTCCTGGTGGTGCTGCAGAGCACCGAGCCCGAGCAACTGGCCCAGGTGGGCGAGCGTTTGCGGCAGGTGGTCGCGTCACACCCCTTGATGAGTCTGGACACGACGTTCTCGGTGACGCTCAGCATTGGCGCGGTGCGCAGCCTGCGGGCCGACGAGGACTGGGCCAGCGTCGTGTCGCGGGCGGATCAGGCCTTGTATGTGGCCAAGCGCACCGGCCGTGACCGCGTGGTGATGGCCGACAGCGAGCCGCCGCGCCAGTTGCTGCACAAGGACTGGCACAAGCAGCTCTGAGTCCGACCCCGGCGTCGCCGCGTGGCGTCGATTCAGGTTTCGCTCTGGAAGCCGCCTTGGCGGAAGGTCAGCACCAGCGTGTCGCGCCAGCCATGGTCGGCCAGCGGCTGGATGGGCGAGGTTTCGTGGATGACGCGTTCGTCGTCCAGCAGCACCGTGCTCCAGGGGCGTTGCAGCGTGAAGCGCACCCCACGTGGGCCTTCGGCTTCGAAAACGCGGGTCTCGCCGCCCTTGATGGCATGGCGCTCCAGCATCAGCACGGCGACAAAATCGACGCCATCGCGGTGCGCGCCTTCCGGGGTCGGCCGGCCAATGCCACCCGCCGTGTCCACACGGAACTGGTGCGCTTCAATGAACCACATCGGCACGGGCTTGGCCTGGGCCACCAACTGGCCGATCTGGCGCAGCAGGGCCTGCCATAGCGGCTGCGCGCAGATGGCCGGGTCCACGGGCTCGAACCAGCGCTCGAAGCCACCGTGCAGGGCGTTGTACGTGACGGGCTGCCAGTGGGCGCGGTGCGGGATCTGCACCAGCTCGCCCGTGGCCGTGTCCAGCGTGAAGCAGCTGTGGCGGCGGAAGCGGTAGGCGCCACCGTCGCGCAGGTGGGTGTCGGGGGGCAGGTCAGACCAGCTGGCATGCACCGCATCGGCGGCGGCCTGGTCGGCGTGCAGCCAGCTCAGCAGGTCTTCCGGCTGGATGACGGCCCAGCCTTGCTCGCGCAAAGCGCCGGCTGCCTGGCTGGGGGGCGTGGAGATCATGGCGTCCATGGGGGGATGCGCTCACAGACGCGGGGCCCGACGCGGTGTCCGGGCTGGCGCTGCATCAAGCTTGTTCGGGGTGGATGGGGCGGGGCTTGCCTTCGAGGTCGATGGCCACATAGGTGATGTTGGCTTCGGTGACCTTGAACAGCTGCGGCTGGCTGGGGTTGCGTTCGGCCCAGACTTCCATGTGCACGGTGATGGAGGTGCGGCCGATTTTCTCGACGCGGCCATACAGCGAGACCACATCGCCCACCGAGACGGCCTGCTTGAAGGTGAACTGGTTGACCGCCACGGTGGCGATGCGTCCGCGCGAGACGATGCCTGGCAGGATGGAGCCAGCCAGGTCCACCTGGGCCATGATCCAGCCGCCAAAGATGTCGCCATTGCCGTTGGCATCCGAGGGCATGGGCACCACGCGCATCAGCAGCTCCATCTCGGGGTGCAGATCCGGGGGGCTCATGAGGATATTGGGCTTGGGCGCAAGGGTCATGATCAATCAGGTCGACAATCGACGTTTCGAACTTCAATCAGGCATTGTTCCAGAATGCGACGCTACGCTTCGCCGCCCGCCGGTGAAAACCCGCACTCCGTCACAGATAAGCCGCGCTCCGAGCGCGACACGCTGGCGCGGCTGTGGCCCTATCTGTGGGCCTACAAGGGCCGGGTGATGCTGGCGCTGGCCTTCATGGTCGGCGCCAAGCTGGCCAATGTGGGCGTGCCCCTGCTGCTCAAAGACCTGGTGGACACGCTGGCGCCCAAGGCCAGCAGCGCGCAGGCGATGTTGGTGGTGCCGGTGGGCCTGCTGGTGGCCTACGGGCTGCTGCGCCTGTCCACCTCGCTGTTCACCGAGCTGCGCGAGCTGGTGTTTGCCAAAGCCACCGAAGGGGCGGCGCGGCGCATCTCGCTGGAGGTGTTCGGGCACCTGCACGCGTTGAGCCTGCGCTTTCACCTGGAGCGCCAGACCGGTGGCATGACGCGCGACATCGAGCGCGGCACGCGGGCGGTGCACTCGCTGATCTCATATTCGCTCTACAGCATCGTGCCGACACTGATCGAGGTCACGCTGGTGCTGACCCTGCTGGCCACCAAGTTCGACATGGTGTTCGCCTGGATCACCCTGACGGCGCTGGTCGTTTACATCACCTTCACGGTGACGGTGACGCACTGGCGCACGCGCTTTCGCCGCGAGATGAACGAGCTGGACTCGAAGGCGCACACGCGGGCGGTGGACTCGCTGCTGAACTACGAGACGGTGAAGTACTTCAACAACGAGGGCTTCGAGACGCAGCGCTACGACGAATCGCTGGACCGGCTGCGTCAGGCATCCTTGAAGTCGCAGCGTTCGCTGTCGCTGCTCAACACGGGGCAGCAGACCATCATCGCCGTGGGCCTCATCGCCATGCTGTGGCGCGCCACCGAGGGCGTGGTGGCCGGGCGCATGACAGTGGGTGACCTGGTCATGGTCAACGCCTTCATGATCCAGCTCTACATCCCGCTGAACTTCCTGGGCGTGATCTACCGCGAGATCAAGCAGTCGCTGACCGACCTGGACAAGATGTTCACGCTGATGACGCGCGACCGAGAGGTGGCCGATGCGCCGGATGCGCGCCCGCTGCTGCTCAAGGGGGCGCCGTCGGTGCGCTTTGACCAGGTGCAGTTCGCTTACGACCCGAGCCGGCCCATCCTGCATGACCTGAGCTTCGAGATCCCGGCTGGGCAGACGGTGGCGGTGGTGGGTCCGTCGGGTTCGGGCAAGTCGACGCTGGCGCGCCTGCTGTACCGCTTTTATGACGTGCAAGGTGGGCGCATCACGGTCAACGGCCACGATGTGCGCAGCCTCACGCAGGACAGCCTGCGCCGCCACATCGGCATCGTGCCGCAGGACACGGTGTTGTTCAACGACACGGTGGCCTACAACATCGCCTACGGCCGGCCTGACGCCACGCACGACGAGGTGATGGCCGCCGCGCAGGCGGCCCGCATCCACGCTTTCATCAGCGGCACACCCAAGGGCTACGAGACCATGGTGGGCGAGCGGGGCCTGAAGCTGTCGGGCGGCGAGAAGCAGCGGGTGGCGATTGCCCGCACGCTGTTGAAGAACCCGCCGGTGCTGGTGTTCGACGAGGCCACCTCGGCGCTGGACTCGGCCAACGAGCGCGCCATCCAGGCGGAGTTGGCGGCGGTGGCCCAGGGCAAGACGGTGCTGGTGATCGCGCACCGGCTGTCCACCATCGTGCATGCCCACGAGATTTTGGTGATGGAGCATGGCCGCATCATCGAGCGCGGCACGCACCCGCATTTGCTGGCGGCCAACGGGCGTTATGCCGAGATGTGGCGGCTGCAGCAGGCTGGGCAGGACTGAGGCCGGGCGTGCGAGGCAGGTCGACGCTGCACCCCGTCACACACAGAAAGGACGCGTTCATGAGCCCGAACAATCCCATGCAGTCAGCCATGCCGAGCGGCTTGCCCTCGCTGGCAGCGTTGCTGCCTGATGTGGTCGCGCTGGCCGAGGCGGCCGGGGCAGACATCATGGCCATCTACAACGCCGGGCCGACCGCGGTGATGCACAAGGCCGATGACAGCCCCCTGACCGCGGCCGATCTGGCCGCCCATGTCCGCATCGTGGCGGGTCTGCAGCAGCTGACGCCCGACATCCCGGTGGTCTCGGAAGAGGGCTGCGTGCCTGACGAGGGCGCGCGTACGGCCCCGGTGTTCTGGCTGGTCGATCCACTGGACGGCACCAAGGAGTTCGTGGCCCGCAATGGCGAGTTCACGGTCAACATTGCCTTGATTGAGCAAGGTCGGCCGGTGCTGGGGGTGGTCACGGTGCCGGCTCAGAATGTGAGCTACTGGGGCTCGGTGGGGGTGGGGACTTACCGTCGTCATGCGGGCGAGACGCAGGCGCAGCGTCTGCATGTGGCCGTGCCGCGCGAGGCTGGCCGCCCCTTGCGGGTGATGGCCAGCAAACACCACTTCCATGAAGACACGCGC
>JAGNPA010000080.1 GCA_017989885.1 Aquabacterium sp. | reverse complement strand
CGCGTGACTCAGGCGCTGCTGGATCATGACGCGGTTGGGCAGGTCGGTGAGCGGGTCGAAGTGGGCCATGCGCGCCAGGCGCTCTTCGGTTTCCTTCAGCGGCGTGATGTCTGTGAACATGGCCACGAAGTGAGCCGGACGCCCGCGGGCGCTGCGGACGGCGCTCAGCGACATCTTGACCATGAAGAGTTCGCCATTCTTGCGGCGGAACCAGACCTCGCCCTGCCAGGCTCCCTGGCTCAAGAGGTAGGAGCGGACTTCCTCGATGAGCTCTGCAGGCTGATCGGGGAACAGGAACTCGGGCGTGCGTCCCACCGCTTCGTCTTCGACGTAGCCGGTCAAGGTGGTGAACGCCGGGTTGATGGACACCAGAACTCGGTTGCGGTTGAGCACCATCATCCCGTCGCGGGTGCTTTCCAACGCGGCAGCGTGCAGACGCACCCGCTCCTGAGTCAGGCCATGCTGGGTGTCGCGGTGCAGGTTGGTGAGCGCGAACGACAGGTCGTCAGAGAGGTCCTGGAACAGGGCGAGCTCCTCGCTGTCCTGGTCTTTGACCCGGCGACCGAGCAGCAGCAGGTGGCCCACCAGTTCCTCGTCACGCAGCAGCGGCACGATGACGCAGCCGGGAGTGTTCGCCGCGATGGCCTGGCTGGCCCACAGGGGCAGGTCCGGGTGCTGGCTCAGGTCGGCCGTGCGAAAGCAGCGTCCTTCCAGCAGGCATTGCGACAACTCGGCAACCGGGTCGGGGGTGACGCGAAAGCTCAGGGTGTCGCTGGGTGGTTGCGGATCGCCGGCGGCCGCCTGGCAGTTCAGTTGACGGGGCACATGCGCGTCGAACAAGGCCACCCAGGCCTTGCGGAATTGCCCCTGCTCGACGGCGACGTCGCACACGCGGCGTAGCAGGTCGGCCTCGCTGTCTGCGCGCACGATCGCCTGGTTGACGTGGCTGAGGAAGTCGTACATGCGCGACTTGTGGCGCAGTTGGTGCTCGCGGGCCTTGAGCGAGCCTACGACGTCTTCGCGCTGGCGCTGGACGCGGGCGATGAGCACCAAGAGCAAGACGGTGAGACTGCCGACCAGGGCCATCTTGAGCAGGTCGAGTCGCTGCTGCTGGCCAATGGCGTCATGAAGCTCGGCGGCCAGCGCTTGCGCCGGTCCTGGCACATGTTGCGCGGCGAGGATCTGGGCGCGCTGCTGCAGCTCGTACCAGCCCAGGTGAGACCAGGCCATCAGGCCCAGGCTGACGGCTGCCAGCACCAGCACCGACCAGGCTACTGAACGAAAACGACCCTGGGCCAGGGAGGGGCCAGGGGGAGAGGTCGGCTGGGGCCGGGAAGGGTTCGGAACCGCGCTCACAAAAACAAAACCGACGACGATGGGTCAAGGACAAGAAAAAACAGTGAGTCGGCACACACAGATCAGATCGGCGATGATGCGCACGTCAACGCCGGTGGCGTTCCTGGCGAGGGGTGTTGCCGCACCCTTTGCCACTCAGCCCGCGAGCGTATCGCGTCAACGAGGTCTCAATTGTCGTCTTTTGTACCGATTTACCCTGCCAAGTCTTTGACCATACAGGCACGCGGCCTGCCGCAACACCTCCTGATCTGGGGGGATTTGGGGCGTATCAGTGCGCAAGAACCCTTGCTGTTGCTGGTTCATGGCTGGATGGACGTGGCCGCCTCGTTCCAGTTCATGGTGGATGCCCTGCGCCAACAGCCCGGTTGGGCCGAGCGTCCGATTGCGGCGCTGGACTGGCGCGGCTTTGGACAGACACCGGGGCCGACCGGGGCGGACTGTTACTACTTTCCGGATTACCTGGGTGATCTGGATGCGGTCGTGCATGCCCTGTCCCCCGATCACCCGATCGACCTGCTGGGGCACAGCATGGGTGGCAATGTGGTGACGATGTACGCGGGCGCACGGCCAAGCAAGATCCGGCGTCTGGTCAATCTGGAAGGCTTTGGCATGCCGGCCACCTCGCCCGACGAGGCGCCCGACCGCTACACCCGCTGGCTCGATGAGTTGCGCACCCCCATGCAACTGAAGTCGTATGACAGCCTGGAAGGCGTGGCGGGGCGCCTGCGCGCCAACAACCCGCGCATCCGCCCGGATCGCGCCCTGTGGTTGGCGCAGCATTGGGCGCGCGAGGAGGGCGGGCGCTGGGTGATCAACGCCGACCCTGCGCACAAGCGGGTCAATCCGCTGCTGTACCGGGTGGAGGAGGTGAAGGCGCTGTGGGCCCGCATCACGTGCCCGGTGCTGGTCATCGAGGGGCTGCAGACCGAGTATTTCGCGCTGTTCGGCGGTCGTTACACGCGTGAGGAGTTCCTGACGCGGGCCGAAGTGATGGCCGATTGGCGCCTGGAAGGGCTGGACGACGCGGGGCACATGCTGCACCACGATCAGCCCGAAGCACTGGCCATTCACCTGGCTGCGCATTTCACGCGACCGCAAACCGCTGTCGCGTGAGAAAATAAGACCATCTGACAAGGCTCCAGCCATCGGCTGCAGGGCCTTTTTGCCATATTTCACCCCAAGATTTGCAGGATTTCACATGGACATCGAACTCATCAACGCCCTGGGCACCCAGATTGCCGACCTGACTCAGCGCACCGCTGAGCTCCGGAGGTATCTTTGACTGGGATGAAAAATCCCGTCGCCTGAGCGAAGTCAACGCCGAACTCGAAGACCCGGCCGTCTGGAACGACCCCAAGCGTGCGCAAGCCCTGGGCAAGGAAAAACGCTCGCTGGAAGACGTGGTGCTCGTGATCGAGTCCCTGACGTCCAATCTGGCCGACAACGGCGAGCTGTTCGAGATGTCCAAGGAAGAGGGCGATGAGGATGGTCTCAAGGCCATCCACGCCGACGTTCAGACCCTGAGCGCCCAGGTCGAGCAGCTCGAGTTCCGCCGCATGTTCAGCAACCCGGCCGATCCGAGCAACTGCTTCATCGACATCCAGGCTGGCGCCGGTGGCACCGAGGCGTGTGACTGGGCGTCCATGCTGCTGCGTCAGTACCTGCGTTACTGCGAGCGCAAGGGCTTCACGGCCCAGCTGGAAGACGAAACCCCCGGCGACACCGCTGGTATCAAGAGTGCCACGATCAAGGTCGAGGGCGATTACGCCTTCGGTTACCTGCGCACCGAAACCGGCGTGCACCGCCTGGTGCGCAAGTCGCCGTTCGACTCGTCCGGTGGCCGCCACACCTCGTTTGCGTCCGTGTTTGTGTACCCGGAAGTCGATGACTCGATCGAGATCGACATCAACCCGTCCGACGTGCGCACCGACACCTACCGTGCCTCGGGCGCGGGTGGTCAGCACATCAACAAGACCGACTCGGCCGTGCGCCTGACGCACATCCCGACCGGCATCGTGGTGCAGTGCCAGGACGGCCGCTCGCAGCACAGCAACCGTGATGTGGCCTGGAAGCGCCTGCGCTCGCGCCTGTACGACCACGAGATGCGCAAGCGCCAGGAAGAGCAGCAAAAGCTCGAAGACACCAAGACCGATGTGGGCTGGGGTCACCAGATTCGCTCTTACGTGCTCGACAACAGCCGCATCAAGGATCTGCGTACCAACGTCGAAATCTCCGCCACGCAAAAGGTGCTGGACGGCGACCTCGACCCATTCATCGAAGCCAGCCTGAAACAGGGCCTCTAAAAGGATAGCCATGCGCGAAGGTACTGCCCCGCTGGTGCGCCGTGAAGACTACACGGCGCCCGCGTTCTGGATCAAGACGGTCGACCTGACCTTTGACCTGGATCCGGCCAAGACCCTGGTCATCAACAAGATGACTGTTGAACCCAACCCGGGCCAGTCTGGCGCGGCCTTGCGTCTGGACGGTGAGGACATCACCCTGACCCGCGTGCTGGTGGACGGCGAGCCCGTGACCTTCCGCAGCGAGAACCAGCAACTGGTGCTGGAGAACCTGCCGCAGCAGCCCTTCACGCTGGAGATCCGCAACACCTGCGCGCCCGAGAAGAACACGCAGTTGTCGGGCCTGTACACCAGTGGGGGTGGCTTGTTCACGCAGTGCGAAGCCCTGGGTTTCCGCCGCATCACCTATTTCACCGACCGCCCCGACGTGATGGCGACCTTCCGCGTGACGCTGAAGGCCGACAAGCGCAAGTACCCGGTGCTGCTGTCCAACGGCAACCTGGTGGAAGAGGGCGACCTGGGCAACGGCCGCCACATCGCGGTGTGGGAAGACCCGCACCCCAAGCCCAGCTACCTGTTTGCGCTGGTGGCCGCCGACCTGGTACGCCGCGAACAGCGCATCGTGACGCGCGAAGGCAAGGAGCACCTGCTGCAGATCTATGTGCGCGCCGGGGACCTGGACAAGACCGAACATGCGATGAACTCGCTGATCGCCTCGATCGCGTGGGACGAGTACAAGTACGGCCTGAGCCTGGACCTGGAGCGCTTCATGATCGTCGCGGTGAGCGACTTCAACATGGGCGCGATGGAGAACAAGGGGTTGAACATTTTCAACACCAAGTTCGTGCTGGCCAACCCCAACACCGCCACCGATGTGGACTTTGCCAATGTGGAAAGCGTGGTCGCCCACGAGTACTTCCACAACTGGACCGGCAACCGTGTCACCTGCCGGGACTGGTTCCAGCTCTCGCTCAAGGAAGGCCTGACGGTCTTCCGCGACCAGCAGTTCAGCCAGGACATGTCGGGCAGCTACAGCGCCCGCGCCGTCAAGCGCATCGAAGACGTGCGCACCCTGCGCCAGTTGCAGTTCCCGGAAGATGCGGGCCCGATGGCGCACCCGGTGCGCCCCGACAGCTACATGGCCATCGACAATTTCTACACGGCCACCGTGTACGAAAAGGGGGCCGAGGTGGTGCGCATGATGCACACGCTGGTGGGCGATGTCGGCTTTGTGAACGGCATGGACCTGTACTTCTCGCGCCATGACGGTCATGCCGTGACCTGCGACGACTTTGCGCAGGCCATTGCCGATGCCAACCCGGACAGCGAACTGGCCAAGCGACTGGACGCGTTCAAGCGCTGGTACAGCCAGGCAGGCACCCCTCGCGTGCAGGCGCACGGCGTGTACGACGCAGAGAACCGCATCTACACCCTCACCTTGAGCCAGACCTGCGCCGCAACGGCCGGGCAGCCCGAGAAAGCCCCTGCTGTGATCCCTGTGGCCATGGGCCTGGTGGGGGTCGACGGCCGCTACATCAATCTGCATTTGGAAGGGCACCTGGACCCGATCGGGCACAACACCGTGCTGGTGCTGTCCGAGCCGAGCCAGACCTTCACCTTCGTGCATGTGCCGGTGGAGCCGGTGCCCTCGCTGTTGCGCGGCTTCTCTGCCCCGGTGGTGCTGGAGACCGAGCTGAGCGATGACGCGCTGTTCGTGCTGCTCAGCCACGACCATGACCCGTTCAACCGCTGGGAAGCCGGCCAGAAGCTGGCGCTGCGCCGCATCTTGAGCGCGGTGCACGGCAATGGCCACATCGAGCTGGATGCCCGCTTCATCGACGCCATGCGCAGCGTGCTGCGTCACGACGAGCTGGACGCTGCGTTCAAGGAGCTGGTGCTGACCCTGCCGAGTGAGGCGTATGTGGCCGAGCAGCTCGACGTGGTCGATCCGCAGCGCATCCACACCGCCCGCGAGCGCATCAAGCTGCAACTGGCGCACGCCCTGCACGCTGATTGGGAGTGGGCCTATGCCGCTCACCATGACAGCGGCGCCTACTCGCCCGATGCCGTCAGCAGCGGCCGTCGTGCGCTGGCCAATCTGGCCCTGAGCATGCTGGTGCTGGATGCGGTGGCGCGCCACAACCAGATCTGGCCGGGCAAGGCTTTGCAGCGCTTCAAGGATGCGACCAACATGACCGACCGCCTGGGCTCCCTGGCGGCGCTGGTCAACGCCCACAGTGAGCTGGCGGCGGGGGCGCTGGAGCGCTTCCATGCGCAGTTCAAGAACGAGGCCCTGGTCATCGACAAGTGGTTCACCCTGCAGGTGACCGCGCCCGAGCACGAAGGCCAGGTCTTTGCGCGCGCCAAGGCGCTGATGCTGCACCCCGACTTCACGCTGCGCACGCCCAACCGGGCCCGCAGTCTGTTGATGGCGCTGTGCCAGAGCAACCCGGCGGCCTTCCACCGTCAGGATGCGGCCGGCTATGTCTTCTGGGCCGACCGTGTCATCGAGGTGGATGCCATCAACCCGCAACTGGCGGCGCGTCTGGCCCGGGCGATGGACCACTGGCGCCGTCTGGCCGAGCCTTACCGCACGGCCGCCTGCGAGGCGCTCAAGCGTGTGGCCGCCCGCACCGAGCTGTCTGACGATGTGCGCGAGATCGTGACCCGCGCCCTGCAGGACTGAGCCCGTCTTGCCTGACTGAACTTCTTTTCTTTTTCATCTGATCATCATGACCAAACGCATCAGCCTCACGCAGTACCTGATCGAGCAACAGCGTGGCGAGGCCCAGATTCCGTCGCAGCTGCGCCTGCTCATCGAAGTGGTGGCCCGCGCCTGCAAGCGCATCGCCATCAACGTCAGCAAGGGCGCCCTGGGTGAAGTCCTGGGCAGTGCCGGCAGCGAGAACGTGCAGGGCGAAGTCCAGAAGAAGCTCGACATCATCGCCAACGAGGTGCTGATCGAGGCCAACGAGTGGGGCGGCCACCTGGCCGGCATGGCCTCTGAAGAGATGGACGACATGGTGGGCGTGCCCAACCGCTACCCTCAGGGCGAGTACCTGCTGCTGTTCGATCCCCTGGACGGCTCGAGCAACATCGACATCAACGTCAGCATCGGCACGATCTTCTCGGTGCTCAAGCACAAGGGCGGTGACGTGACGAACGAGAGCTTCCTGCAGCCGGGCACGGCTCAGGTGTGCGCGGGCTATTGCGTGTATGGCCCGCAAACCACCCTGGTGCTGACGGTGGGCAAGGGCGTGGTCATGTTCACCCTGGACCGCGAGATGGGCGCCTGGTGGATGACCGAGGACAACATGCGCATCCCGGAGGACACCAAGGAGTTCTCGGTCAACATGTCGAACATGCGTCACTGGGCGCCGCCGGTCAAGCGCTACATCGACGAGTGCCTGGCTGGCAAGGAAGGCCCGCGCGGCAAGGACTTCAACATGCGCTGGGTGGCCGCGATGGTGGCCGACGTGCACCGCATCCTGACCCGTGGCGGCATCTTCATGTACCCCTGGGACAAGCGCGAGCCGGGCAAACCGGGCAAGCTGCGCCTGATGTACGAAGCCAACCCGATGAGCTTCCTGGTGGAGCAGGCCGGTGGCGCCGCCACCAATGGCTTGCAGCGCATCATGGAGATTCAACCCAAGCAGTTGCACGAGCGTGTGTCGGTGATGCTGGGTTCGAAGAACGAGGTTGAGCGCGTGACGGGCTACCAC
>JAGNPA010000079.1 GCA_017989885.1 Aquabacterium sp. | reverse complement strand
CAAGAAGCTCGGTGAGCAGCGCGAGCGTGCGCATCGCCAGCAGGCCGCTCGCATCGACTGGGGCGAGGGGGCGAGCGTGCCCTTTCTGGGCGAGTCCCTCGTCGTGGTGCTGGAGCCGGGCTTGAAGGCCCCCATCCTGCGAGACGGGCATGCAGCGCAAACAGGTTTGCCCGGTGTGGCGCAGCGGGCCCTGCATGTGGGCTTGCCGCAAGAAACTCCGCCGGAGAAGATCCGCGACACGGTGCTGGCATGGATGCGGCACCACGCGCGGGCCCATTTCAGTGCGCGGGTGCAGCACTACGCAGAGCAATTGCAGGTGCGCGTCACCCGCATCTCCTTGTCATCGGCACGCACGCGCTGGGGCAGCGCCAGTGCCGATGGCTCCATTCGCCTGCACTGGCGCCTCGTCCACTTCAGTCCGGCCATCATCGACTACGTGGTCGCACACGAACTGGCCCACCTGCACGAGATGAACCACAGCCCGCGCTTCTGGTCCGTGGTGCGTTCCGTCATGCCCGATTACGAAGGCGTGCGCGAGCAGTTGCGCCACGTCGTCATGCCAGAGTGAGCGGGCTCAGACGGCTTCGAAGCGCCAGACGCCCTGAGTGTCCTGCTCGCGCCGCAACTGGCCCAGATGCCAGAGGTGGTTGAGGTGAGCCACCGCTTCGCCCATCGCGAACGTGGTCTGGTGCAAGTCCAGGCTGCGCTGGAACAGGATGGGCAGCATGTCGGCAGCTGAGCAGGGCTGGCTGCGGCACGCCGTCAGCACGTCATGCAGACGGTCGCGGTGGTGGTCTTTGAGCTGCTGGATGCGGGTGTGGATGCCGGTGAAGGGCAAGCCATGTGAGGGCAGGGCGAGGGTGTCGGCAGGTAGGGTCGTCATGCGCTCCAGGGAGGCCAGGAACAGGCCCAGCGCATCCGCCTCGGGCTCCATGTCGGTCACGCTCACGTTGGTGGAGATGCGCGGCAGCAGCATGTCGCCGGAGATCAGCAGGCCATCACGCTCGTTGTACAGCGCCATGTGCTCCGGCGCATGGCCGTAGCCGGCCAGGCATTGCCAGCTGCGCTCGCCCATCTGCACGTGCATGCCGTCCATCAGGCGGCGGTAGGCGTAGGGCACGCTCGGCACCATCGAGGCGTAATAGCCGCCGCGCTCACGGATCTTGGCCATGCCTTCGGGGTGACTGAGGCCATGACTTTCAAAATAGTCGGCCGCCCGGTCGCCGCCGTAGCCGGTGGTCTCGCGGCAGGCGAGGGTGGCCGCCAGATGGTCGGCGGCGCTCATCCACAAGCGCGCAGGCTGCGCACCGCTGAAGTTGTCGATCAACCACTGCGCGTTGCCCACGTGGTCCGGGTGCATGTGGGTGACCAGCATGCGGCTGAGTGGCTTGGCCGCCAGCGGACCGGCCCAGAGGGTTTGCCACAGCGTGCGGATCGCCTCGGTCGCCACGCCCGCGTCCACCACGGTCCAGCTGGGCTGTCCTTCATGGGCATCGTCGAGCGCCCACAGGTTGATGTGGTTCAGCGCAAAGGGCAAAGGCATGCGCACCCAATGCAAGCCGGGCCGCAGGGTGAGGAGGCCACCCGGAGCGGGCAGGGTGTCGCCCCACGGGTGGCTCATGGGCGGAAAGTCGATCGCAGAAGCAGCCATCAGGAATGTCGGCAAGTGGGTGGAGGGCAGGACTTCGATTGTGAGGGCAGTGTTTGCCCCGGATGTCCGATAAATGGGCGAGGGTGTGATGCATTCCCATGCCGGCATGTCTACACTGTCGCCATGAGCCTTGACCATCTTTTTGACAGCAACCGTGCCTGGGCACGCGATGTGGAACAACGCACGCCGGGCTTCTTCTCCCGCCTGCAGCAGCAGCAGTCACCCGAGTACCTGTGGATCGGCTGCAGTGACAGCCGTGTCCCGGCCAACGAAATTTGCGGCGTGCTGCCCGGCGAAATGTTCGTCCACCGCAACGTCGCGAACGTGGTGGCCCACTCCGACCTCAACTGCCTGTCGGTGATGCAGTTCGCCATCGACATGCTCAAGGTCAAGCACATCATGGTCGTCGGCCATTACGGCTGCGGTGGCGTGCGTGCGGCCATGGACGATCTGCGCATCGGCATCGTCGACAACTGGATCCGCCACGTCAAGGATGTCCGCAACAGCCACCTGGATTGGCTGAACACGGTGCCCGAAGGCCCCCTGCGCTACGACGCGCTGTGCGAGCTCAACGTGTTGCAGCAATGCTTCAATGTGTGCCAGACCACCATGGTGGAAGACGCCTGGGCGCGCGGCCAGGAAATCGTGGTGCACGGTTGGGTCTATGGCATCCAGAACGGACTGATCAATGACCTGCGCATGTCGGTCAAGAGCAGCGCCGACGTCGTGCCCGCTTACGAAAAAGCCGTGGCGCAAGTGCGTGAACGCTACGCCACGGACGTGGCCGCCCTGTTACCCCAGTGAGGTTGTCGATGGACCGCAACGCCATGTTTCCCCAACAGCTGACCGACTCGCGCGTGTTCGAGATCGCGCGGGCCTTGCTGGATGGGTTTGATCGCCACTACAAGATCTTCAGCGAAACCAGCGCGCAGTCCAAACGACGCTTTGAAGAAGCCGACTGGCACGGGCAGCAGACCGCGCAGCGCGTCCGCATCGAGTTCTACGACCTGCGGGTCAAGGAGGCGGTCGAGCGGCTGGACAACGATTTCGGGGCCAGCACCCTCCCCATGGAGGTCTGGCACCAGATCAAGCTGTTCTACATCGGCCTGCTCACCGGTCACCGTCAGCCCGAGCTGGCCGAAACCTTCTTCAACTCGGTGACCATCAAGATCCTTGATCGCAAGTACTACCGCAACGATTTCATCTTCGTGCGGCCGGCGGTGTCCACCGAGTACATCGACGACGACGAGGCCGATGGTTACGGGACGTTCCGCGCCTACTACCCGACACGCGAGAACCTGCTGAGCATGCTCAAGCAGATTGTGGTCAATTACGAGCTGAGCGTGCCTTTCGATGACCTCGAGCGCGACATCCAGCTCGTGTACGAGTCGCTCATCGAGCAGATCGGGCATGTTCGCCTGCGCACCAATTTCCAGATCCAGGTGCTGTCCTCGCTGTTCTACCGCAACAAAGGCGCGTACATCGTGGGCAAGATGGTCAATGGTTTTCGCAGCCTGCCGTTTGCCATCCCCATCCTGCACAACTCCAAGAGTCGCCTCTACATCGACGCGGCCCTCTTTGGCGAGGACGACCTGCTGGCCCTGTTCAGCTTCGCGCGGGCTTATTTCATGGTCCACATGCCCGTGCCCTCGGCCTATGTGCAGTTTCTGCGTTCGCTGATGCCGCGCAAGCCGCGCGCCGAGCTGTACAACGCCATTGGCCTGCAAAAGCACGGCAAGAACCTGTTCTACCGCGACTTCCTGTTCCACCTGCGCCATTCCGGCGACAAGTTCCGCATTGCGCCTGGCATCAAGGGCATGGTGATGCTGGTGTTCGACCTGCCGTCCTATCCCTTTGTTTTCAAGGTGATCAAGGACTACTTCCCGCCCCAGAAGGAAATCACGCGCGAGGGCATCAAGGGCAAGTACCAGCTCGTCAAGCAGCACGACCGTGTCGGGCGCATGGCCGACTCGCTCGAATTCACCAACGTGGCCTTTCCGCTCCACCGCTTCGACGCAGAACTGTTCGACGAGCTCAAGAAGTTCGCCCCCAGCGTGATGGAGGTCGATGACGAAGAGCAGACGCTGGTCATCAAGCACCTCTACATCGAGCGGCGCATGATTCCGCTCAACATCTACATCCGCGAGGCTGAAGGCGAGTCTCTTGAACACGCCGTCATCGAGTACGGCAACGCCCTCAAGGACCTGGTGGCGGCCAACATCTTCCCCGGCGACATGCTGTGGAAGAACTTCGGCGTGACCCGCAATGGCAAGGTCGTGTTCTACGACTATGACGAGATCGAATACGTCACCGACTGCAACTTCCGCAAGGTGCCCACGCCTCGCAACGAGGAAGAGGAAATGTCAGGCGAGATCTGGTATTCGGTGGGGCCGCGCGACGTGTTTCCCGAGACGTTCGGGCCCTTCCTGCTGGGCGATCCACGGGTGCGCAGCATCTTCATGAAGCATCACGCCGACCTGCTGGAGCCGGAGTTCTGGCAGCAGCACCAGCAACGCATCCGCGAAGGCTATGTGCACGACGTGTTTCCCTACGACCGAGGGCGCCGTTTCATTCATCGGATTCAGGATCAGAAGGCCCTCACCGAACCCTCTGCCGAAGTGGCGCCGGTCGAAGAGCCCGTGCAGGTGCCACCCTTGGGCAGCGCCGTGCATGACCAAGGCACCTTGTCCGGCTTCCAGTCCGGTGGCACCAGCAGCGCGGACTGAGTAGACTGAGCGGACACCGTTGGCGCACAGGCGTGGCCAACGGGCGTCAGAAGCGTCTTACCAGAGCTGCCACCAGGGCTTGGCCTCGCCCTTGAGCGCGTCGCCGCTGAGGTAGGCGCTGTCGGGGAAGCTCTGCTTGAGCACGCGAACGGCATCGTCACGCAACTGGACCAGGCCCAGCTGATCGTAAGCGCGGGACATGATGTACAGCGCCTCTTCGATTGCGGGCGATTGCGGGTAGTCCTTGATCGCCTGTTGTGCCCGGTTGGCCGCAGCCAGATAGGCGCCGCGACGCAGGTAGTAGCGTGCCACGTGCACTTCACCCGCGGCCAGCGAGTTGACCACGTGGTTCATGCGCAGGCGCGCGTCTTCCGCGTACTTCGACTCGGGGAAGCGATCGACCACCTGCTTGAACGACTCGTAGGCATCGCGCGAGGCCTGCTGGTCACGCTCGGACAGGTCCTGGCGTGCCAGGCGGCCGAACAGCCCCAGGTCTTCGTTGAAGTTGATCAGACCCTGCAGGTAGTAGGCATAGTCCATCGCCGGACTGGTGGGGTGCAGGCGAATGAAGCGCTCCAGCTTGGCCAGCGCCAGTGCCTTTTCACCGCTGCGGTAGTAGGCATAGGCCAGGTCCAGCTGCGCCTGCTGCGCCAGCAGTGTGCCGGAGGCGCGGGCTTCCACCTTCTCCAGCATCTTGACGGCGGTCTCGAAATTGCCGTCCGCCTGCTCTTCCTTGGCGTCTGCGTACAATTTGTCGGAGTTGATGTTGGCGTACTCGTCCTGTGGCGCGGTACCGCAAGCCGCCAGGGCGGCGCTCAAAGCCAGTGCCAGCAGGCCGGTGCGTTGGCCGGTCCAGAAGCGCGAGGATGGGTTCTTCAGCAGTTTCACGTTGAGTTTCTTGCGGATGAGTCCGCTCACAGTCACGCCATACGGCGCCACAATGCGCAGTATAGAAGCCCTGCGCCCCTAGTTTGCGCTCACCCCTGTTTTGATTGCCATATGGCCCGACCTCCTCGTTCTGCCGCTGCCCCTTCTTCCTCCGTTTCCGAGTCGGTCTCGCCGGATGCCAGCCTTTCGGCGCCCCTGCCAGACGATGACTGGGGCGACGACGAATCGGGCGAAGACCTGGGTGTGATCGCGGCAGCGACGTCCCGGCCCGAGCCGGAGCAGCGCACGCTGGAGGTGCCGCTCTCGGCGCAAGGTCAGCGTCTGGATGCGTTCCTGGCCGCTTGCGTGCCCGAGTATTCGCGCAGCCACCTCAAGACCTTGATCGACGCCGGGTGTGTGCAGGTCAATGGTCAGCCGGCCACATCGCCGTCGCGCAAGGTGCTGCTGGGCCAGGTGCTGAACGTGCTGCTCAAGCCCACCGCGATGAGCCAGGCCTTTGTGCCCGAGCCGATGGACCTTGACGTGGTTTTCGAGGACGAGCACCTCATGGTGATCAACAAGCCGGCAGGTCTGGTGGTGCACCCGGCCGCAGGCAACTGGAGCGGCACCCTGATGAACGGCCTGCTGGCCCATCACGCCGCGGCGGTCGAACTGCCACGCGCCGGCATCGTGCACCGACTCGACAAGGACACCAGTGGGCTCATGGTGGTCGGCAAGTCGCTGGTGGCCATCACCGCGCTCAGCCGCGCCATTGCCGCGCGCGAGGTCAGTCGCCAGTATCTGGCGCTGGTGCAAGGCGTGGTGCCCGAGGCCTTCACGGTCGAGTCGTCGATCGGACGCGATCCCGTCACCCGCGTGCGCATGGCCGTGGTGCCGGCGGGCAAGGCGGCGCGCACCGACGTGAAACGCCTGTTGTCGGGCGAGTGGGCGCCCGATCAAAGCGGCGTGAAGGCCGATGACCGTCGTCCTGCGCGTGCCTACAGCGGTGTCCTGTGCACCTTGCACACGGGCCGTACCCACCAGATCCGGGTGCACCTGAGCAGCCGTCGCCACCCGCTGGTCGCGGACACCTTGTATGGTGGCCTGCCAGCCCTGGGCATGACACGCCAGGCGCTGCATGCCGCGCGCCTGTCGTTCGTCCACCCGATCACCGGCAAAAACCTGCGTTTTGAGGCCCCTTTGCCAGACGACATGGCCCAGGCCTGGGCGCTGCTGGAGGCCTCTGCGCAAGAGGCTGCACAAAATTCGGCTTCTGGTGCATAATGCAAACCCAGATGCAGGGCGAAAAGCCCTGACACCAGTGGCTTTGAGAAAAGCGCGACTGACTGGCCAGTAACTTGAAATGCTGCTGGCCATCGCCTCTGACGAGGCCCCCGTTCAGACTGATGCCCGTGTGCTCGCCCGATTTGGCAGTGCGCCAGGCTTGAAACGAATATCCCTCTGCGCCGGCCCATCAGCTGGTGTTTGAATTGGTTGGCGCCGCTCCAGGAGCGGGCGCCGTACACCTTCACGATTGAAGAGATGGAAGTCCTCAATCCTCCGGATGCCGAGCGCATCCTGGAAGCCGCACTACTGTGTGCCAGTCAGCCCATGACGGTGCGGGACATGCGTCAGCTGTTTGACAACGCCGTGTCGGCCGACGCGGTGCGCAGCATGCTGAACGCCTTGTCGTCGCAGTGGGAGGGGCGCGGGGTGGAGTTGCGCGAACTGGCGTCCGGCTGGCGGTTTCAAACCCGTGCCGACGTGCAGGCGCACCTCGACCGTCTCCATCCCGAAAAACCGCCCAAGTACACGCGGGCCACCTTGGAAACACTGGCCATCATTGCCTACAAACAACCCGTCACGCGGGGTGACATCGAAGACATCCGCGGTGTGACCGTCAGCGCCAACATCATCAAACAGCTCGAAGACCGGGGCTGGGTCGAAGTCATTGGTCACCGCGATGCACCAGGCCGCCCGGCCTTGTTCGCCACCACCCGTCATTTCCTGGACGATCTCGGGCTGGCGTCCCTGTCCCAGTTGCCCACCCTGGAAGGCCTGCCGGTCAGCCAGGGTCTGTTGCCCGGTCTGGACGATGTCGGCGCCGAGGCTCCCTCTGATGAGGCGGGCCCCAGCGTCGAGCAGACGTCCATCCTTGAATCCGAATCGGACGCCGCCCCAGCGCCCCACGGCACTGCTTCGGCAGACCCCATTGCTGATGCGCAGACCGAAGCGGTCGGCGCGTCCATGACATCTCCTGATGCGTCTGAATCGCCAGGCCCTGATGTCGCCTCTTTTC
>JAGNPA010000078.1 GCA_017989885.1 Aquabacterium sp. | reverse complement strand
GAGCAGAACCTGTGGGATGAGTACCTGGCCTTGAGTGAGACCCACAAGCACTTCGCCATGCGCAAGGTGCTGGACGCCTCGCAGATTTATCCTGTCTTTCGGGAGCTGTTCAAGAAGGAAGGGGTGGCCGCATGAGCCTGTCTGCGCTGAGCAAGCCGCTGCCCGGGGTGTCGGACTGGTCCTTCGAGTTGATCGAGGACTACCACGACGTCATCCGTGCCACGGCCGAGCGTTTCCAGCTCGACACCTACCCCAACCAGTTGGAGATCATCACCGCCGAGCAGATGATGGACGCCTACGCCAGTGTGGGCATGCCGGTGAACTACCGGCACTGGTCCTACGGCAAGGAGTTCATCGCCACCGAGAAAAACTACCGACGCGGCTTCATGGGCCTGGCCTACGAGATCGTCATCAACGCCAACCCCTGCATCAGCTACCTGATGGAGGAGAACACGATGGCGATGCAGGCGCTCGTCATCGCGCACGCGGCCTATGGGCACAACAGCTTCTTCAAGGGCAACTACCTGTTCCGGATGTGGACGGACGCGGGTTCGATCATCGACTATCTCGTCTATGCCAAGCATTACGTCGCACAGTGCGAGTCGCGTCATGGCGTGGATGCGGTCGAGGCCCTGCTGGACTCTTGCCATGCCCTGATGAACCATGGGGTGGACCGCTACCGGCGGCCGGGCAAGCTGTCGCTGGACAAGGAGTTGGCTCGCCGCGAGGAGCGCGAGGCCTATCTGCAGCAGCAGGTCAACGACCTGTGGCGAACCTTGCCGCGCCGGGCCGACAAGGCCGAGGAGGACACGGTCAGGCGTTTCCCGGCCGAGCCCCAGGAGAACCTGCTGTACTTCATCGAGAAACACGCGCCGCTGCTGGAGCCCTGGCAGCGCGAGATCGTGCGCATCGTGCGCAAGGTGGCGCAGTATTTCTACCCGCAGCGGCAGACCCAGGTGATGAACGAGGGCTGGGCCACCTTCTGGCACTACAACCTGCTCAACACGATGTACGACGACGGCTGGTTGACGGACGGCATCATGATGGAGTGGCTGCAGTCGCACACCAATGTGGTCTATCAGCCGCCGGTGGGGCACCGGGCGTACAGCGGGCTCAACCCGTATGCGCTCGGCTTTGCGATGTACACGGATTTGAAGCGCATCTGCGAGCAGCCCACGCCGGAGGACCGGGTCTGGTTCCCGGACTTCGCCGGCTCGGCCGAGGGGCAGCCAAAGGAGGCCCACGCCTGGCTCCCGACGCTGGACTACGCGATGCGCAATTTCAAGGACGAGAGCTTCATCGGCCAGTACCTCAGCCCGAAGGTGATGCGCGATTTCCGCCTGTTCGCGATCCGCGACGACGAGGCCGCCTCCGAGTACGAGGTCAGCGCCATCCACGACGACAGCGGCTACCGGGCCTTGCGTGAGGCCTTGTCGCACCAGTACGACCTCGGCTCACGCGAGCCCAATATCCAGGTCTGGAGCGTGAACCTGCGCGGCGACCGGTCGTTGACCCTGCGTCATACCCAGCACAACGACCGGCCCCTGGGCGAGAGCACCCGCGAGGTGCTCAAGCACGTGGCCCGCCTGTGGGGCTTTCCGGTGCACCTGAACAGCCTCAACCTGGCGGGCGAGGTGCGCCAGCAGTGGACCGTGGCCCCGGCCGAGGGGGCTTGAGCTCAGTCGCCGAGGTCGCCCATCAGGCTGTCGGCGGCACGCTGCACCAGGCTGCGCTGTTGTACGGCGGCCGCCAGGCCCTCGCTGCGCAGCTTGCACAGCACGTGGCGGGGCAGGGTGTGGATCTCGGCGTGCTGACGGCCGGTGAACATGAAGAAGCGGTGGTTGCGGCTCACCCAGATCAGGCGTGAGTTGACCCACTCGCCGTGCAGCGACAGCTTGAACCAGGTGCCAGGGCGCAACTCATCGACCCAGGCATTGACCGCCTCGGGCCCCGAGGCCTCGTCCTGGGCCTGTGCTTCCAGCCCCATGGGCACGGTGGGCAAGGCGCCCACATGGATCTGTGGTTCGGGGTCGGGGTTGAGCTGCTCCCACACCGAGTCGATGTGCTCGGCGCGGATCTGCGAAACGATCTCGTGCGGGGTCAGTTCGGGGGCGGCTTCGACAGGGGCCGCGGGCACCGGCGGGCTGCGCAGATAGCGTGCATGCACGACCATCAACTGCTCCATCAGGTCGCCGCGCAGTTTCGGGGGCCAGTTGATCAGGGCCATGCCCTTGCGCAGCCGCTCGGTCAGGGACGGCAGCACGGCACGCAAGCGGTCACGCTCTTCCAGCGTGGTGGGGCGTTGCAGGCTGGTGACCAACTCCTCGACCACGTTGATCAGACCGTGGCTCTCCGCTTCGTCCATCTCGGTTTGCGTCATGACATGCACCATGACCTCGACCCAGGGGCCGCGCAGAAAGTCGCTGACGATGATCGGGACGGTGTGGCCTTCCAGGTGTTGCTCGACCTGCTGATGCAGCAGCCCCTTGAGGGTTTCCAGATGGTCGGCTTCTTCCAGGGCCTTGAGCGTGGCCTCGCGGCTTTCGAGCAACTCGGCGCTCTGCGCATCAATGGCCTGCTGGATCTCGCTGCGGGCCTGGACGAAATCTTCGGTGTTCGGGGAGGTGTTGGCGACCAGCCGGTCAATGATCGGATGGATCTGGTCGATGAACCGCTGCTGCTCGGGGGCTTCCTCGGGGCGGAAACCGCTGACATAGGAGACCAGGTCGTTGATGAGTTGCCAGCTCGGGTGCTGCAGGTTGTCCACCAGTTGAGGCTCTTGCATGGCCAGGCGGATCATGCTGGTTTGCAGGTTCTGCACCACGGGCTGCACCGAGGGGACCGAGGCACTCTCCTTGACCATGCGTTCGAGCAACTGGCTCAGTGCCTGGATGGCGCGCGGGTCGCTGATCTGGGCGCCCAGCTGGTTCAGCGGCATTTGCTGCAGAGCCCGGTCGAGCGCGGCGGTGACCATCGGTGGGCTCATCTGCTGTGCGGCGGGCAGGCGCTGCAGCAGGGCATCGAGTGCACCGGGGCGGGTCACGTCCATCGGGGTGGCCGCTGGCGCGTGGGGGTTGACCACGGTTTTGAACTCGACCGGCGTGACACCCTCCTGATGCAACTGGAGGTTGGCGTCGCCATAGAAACGGTGGAGCAGGCGTGCAAGCTCTCGGCCCGCGACGCGCAGCAGCAACTGGCGATCCGGACCGGGCAATGACAGCACGGACACCGCGTCGCTCAAGGCGCGCGCGAAGGCGGCGGGGCTGAAGGGGTTGGCGGTGGCCCGGATGTCGGTGTCGCCCCGCAGGGCCGCTGAATAGGACTGCAGCTCACGCAGCGACCATTCGGTGACCAGGTCGATCAGCTGGACCGTGCGTGCCACCTCGATCGTCGCCTGTGCCGCCGATTCGTCCACCAGGCTGAGTTCGTCCAGTTTGGTGAACATGGACTTGGCGGGGGCGCCGTCGGCAGGGTCCTGACTGGTCGGGCGCGCCTGGCGTGCCTGCGCCACCTCCGTCTGAAAGCGGTGTGTCAGCGCCTCATGAAAGCGGAGCTGGTGTTGCTGGATCTGGCTGGCCACGCCAAACACCAGTTGCCGATCTGCGGCCACGGCCAGATCGCCCTTGGGGGCACGCAGGGCGTCCAGCGTGCGACGGATCACATTGTTGGCCAACTCGGGCAACAGACCGATCAGGCGTTCACAGTGGGCACGGAACTGGGGAGTCTCTGAGTTCATCGGCGCGGCAGGTGTGGGTGAGCGGGTGGGTGCCTGATTTTGCAGGCATTTGTCACATTTGTCAGAGTCCGCCTGCACTCTGAGGTTCCCCAGGTGGGAGAGGTGCGGGGAAAAGGGGGCGGGTGGCCCCGCTTATCTCGCTCAAGTTTGGACGGGTGTGGCCAACAATCCTCTCCAAGCAGGAGTATTCCCCATCATGTCCGACGACAGCGCACAAGACAAGCAGTTACCCGCCACCGCGCGGAAACTGCAGAAAGCCAAAGAAGATGGCCAGGTGGTCCGCTCCAAGGACCTCGGCCACTTCCTGGTCGTGCTGGCGGCCACCGGGGTGCTGATCGGGCTCACCCCGGTGTGGATGGGGCACATGAAGAAAATGCTGCACACCGGCTTGCGCTTCGACGCCCGCACGGTGGCTGCCCCCGAGATGATGGTCGAGCGGCTGAGCGAGTGGGCCATCGAGGGCCTGCTGGTGGTGCTGCCCTTTGCGGCGGGCATCATGCTGGCGGCCGTGGCGGCCAGTGTGCTGGCCGGCGGTTGGGTGATGTCCTTCAAGGTGCTGCAGCCGAAGTTCAGCGCGCTCAATCCCATCAGCGGCATCGGCCGCGTGTTTTCCAAGCAGCAACTGGTCGATGCCCTCAAGGCCAGTCTGCTGGGCATGATCCTGGGTGTGGTCGGGATTGCCTTGTTGTACCAGGCCTGGCCCCGCACGGTGGACCTGCTGGCCATGCCGCTGCCGGCGGCCATTGCCACACTGGGTGCCACCCTGGCCGAGGTGCTGGGTTCGATGCTGCTGGTGATCGCCGCGTTCGCGCTGCTCGACTGGCCGCTGCAGAAGTTCCTGTTTGCCCAGCGCATGCGCATGAGCCACCAGGACATCAAGGAAGAATTCAAGCAGCAGGAAGGCAACCAGGAGGTCAAGGGTCGCATCAAGCAACTGATGCGCGAGCAGGCCCGCAAGCGCATGATGGCCGCTGTGCCCACCGCCGATCTGGTCGTGATGAACCCGACCCACTACGCCGTGGCCCTCAAGTACGACGAAGGCAGCATGGGCGCGCCGCGTGTCGTGGCCAAGGGGCTCGATCTGGTCGCGCTCAAGATCCGCGATCTGGCCACCGAGCACCGTGTACCGGTGCTGGAAGCCCCGCCGCTGGCCCGCGCGCTGTACGCCAACACCGAGCTGGAGCAGGAAGTGCCCGTGGCGCTGTACACCGCCGTGGCCCAGGTGATGGCCTATGTGTTCCAACTGCGTCAAGCCTTGAGCGGCCAGGCCCCGATGCCGGGCAACCTGCCGGACCTGGACGTGCCACGCGAACTCGATCCCCAACAGTCCGACCAGGCCAAGGCCCGGGCTGCAGCCATGCAAGCAGAGGTTGAAGCATGAATCCGGTGATGCAAAGACTCCAGGCGATGATGGGCGGTGACCCCAAGCGCTTCCAGGCCATGGCTGCCCCCGTGGTGGTGGTGGCGGTGCTGGCGCTGATGGTGCTGCCCCTGCCGCCCTTCCTGCTGGACATCTTCTTCACCTTCAACATCGCCACCGCGCTGATGGTGATGATGGTGGCCGCCACGATGCTGCGCCCGCTGGACTTCGCCGCTTTTCCGGCCGTGCTGCTGCTGACGACCCTGCTGCGCCTGGCGCTGAACGTGGCCTCGACCCGTGTCGTGCTGATGGAAGGTCACAGCGGCCCGGGCGCCGCTGGCGCGGTGATCGAGTCCTTCGGTCACTTCCTGATCGGTGGCAACTTTGCGGTGGGCCTGATCGTGTTCGCCATCCTGGTCGTGATCAACTTTGTCGTGATCACCAAGGGCGCCGAGCGGATCGCCGAAGTGGGCGCCCGCTTTGCCCTGGACGCCATGCCCGGCAAGCAGATGGCCATCGACGCCGACATGAACGCCGGCCTGATCGACGAAGCCGAGGCCAAGCGTCGCCGCCGTGAAGTCGGCGAGGAAGCCGAGTTCCACGGCGCCATGGACGGTGCCTCCAAGTTCGTGCGCGGTGACGCGATCGCCGGCATCCTGATCCTGTTCATCAACATCATCGGTGGCTTCATCATCGGGGTGGTGCAGCACAGCCTGTCGGCGTCCGAAGCCGCCAGCTCCTACATCCTGCTGGCCGTGGGCGATGCCCTGGTCGCCCAGATCCCCGCCCTGCTGATCTCGGTGGCCGCTGCCATGGTGGTGTCGCGCGTCGGCAAGGAGCAGGACGTCGGCACCCAGATCATGGGTCAGATGCTGGCCAACCCCAAGGTGGTGGGTGTGGCGGCCGGCATCATCTTCCTGCTGGGCGTGATCCCGGGCATGCCTGCCATCGTGTTCCTGCCGGTGGCCAGCTTGCTGGGCTACAGCGCCTGGCGCAACCACCAGAACCAGGAGGCCGCACGTCTGGCGCCCAAGCCCGTCGACAAGCCCGTGGCCGCGGCCAACCCTGGCGGCGAAGCCACCTGGGAAGACCTGCAGCCCGTCGACACCCTGGGCCTGGAAGTGGGCTACCGCCTGATCCAGCTGGTCGACAAGGACCGTGGTGGCGACCTGCTCAACCGGATCAAGGGCGTTCGCCGCAAGTTCGCACAAGAAGTCGGCTTTTTGCCCCCTTCGGTGCACATCAAGGACAACCTGGAGCTGCGCCCCAGCCACTATCGCATCACCCTGCGCGGGGCGGTGGTGGGCGAGGGCGAGGTGTTCCCCAACATGCTCATGGCGATCAACCCGGGGCATGTGACGAACCCCATCCAGGGGGCTGCGGCCACCGACCCGGCTTTCGGCTTGCCGGCGGTGTGGGTGGAAGAGCGGCAACGGGATGCCGCACAAATGGCGGGTTACACGGTCGTTGATCCATCGACTGTCGTGGCCACACATCTCTCACACTTGATGCAACTGCACGCCGCCAAGCTGCTGGGCCGGGTTGAAACCCAACAGCTGGTGGAGCATGTGACAAAACTGGCTCCCAAACTCATCGAAGACGTGGTTCCCAAAATGGTCGGCATCCCCATCCTGCAAAAGGTCCTCCAGCTCCTGCTGGAAGAGGGTGTGCACATCCGTGACATGCGCTCCATCATCGAAACCCTGGCCGAAAGCGCCTCGGCCGGTGGTCAGCTGGCGCAAGATCCGGCCGAACTGGCCCGCCGCATTCGCATTGGCCTGGCTCCTGCCATCGTGCAGCAGATCTATGGCCCGGTGAAGGAGCTGGATGTCATCGCCATCGAGCCTGACCTCGAACGCCTGCTGACCCAGGCCCTGACCTCGCCCAACGGTCCCATGCTGGACCCGGGCGTGGCCGACCACCTCACGCGCCAGGCGGCCGACGCCACCCAGCGCCAGGAAAACATGGGTCAACCGGCCTGCCTGCTGGTGCCAGACGCCATCCGCCCCTCGGTGGCGCGTCTGCTCAAGCGTGCGGCCCCGCGTCTGAAGGTGTTGGGCCACAGCGAGATTCCTGAGACTCATTCGATTCGCATCGGTACCCTGATCGGAGGCCACGCATGAACGTCAAGCGCTTCATTGGACGCAACAGCCGCGAGGCCATGCAAAAGGTCAAGGCGGCCTTTGGCGACGACGCCGTGGTCCTGTCCACCAAGCCCGCAGCCGAAGGCGGCATCGAGATCCTGGCCATGGCCGGCGAGAGCGTGCCTGCCATCGACAGCTACGTCACCAACGCCCCGGCCCCGCGTGCGGCCTCGGTCAGACTGCCGACCGGCGACGCTCCCACCGCAGCACCGGCCCGCTCGGCCATGGCCAATCTGGCCAGCTCCGTGCAGGACGATGTCAAGCAACTGGCCATGAGCACCTTGTCCTTCCAGGACTATGTGCGTGAGCG
>JAGNPA010000077.1 GCA_017989885.1 Aquabacterium sp. | reverse complement strand
GCTACAACACGGTCGGCTATATCGATACGCTCACCGTGCGTGGGTTTGTGCTCGACAACGCGTACAACTATCGTCGTGAAGGCCTGCCCATCAGCGCCGAAACTCGAATTGGCCTGGAGAACAAAGCCGCAGTCGAGGTTTTCAAGGGCACCAGTGGGATTCAAGCTGGCGTCAGTTCGCCGGGTGGCTTGGTCAATTTTCTGGTCAAACGGCCAGAGGGTCGTGTTCGTTCAGCCACTTTCTCGGTTGACAACACTGGCGATGCGATGAGTGCCGTAGACCTGGGTGATCGCTTCGGGGAGCGTCGCCAGTGGGGCGTTCGCGTGAACGCGGCCATCGAGCGCCTGAACAGCCATGTGGATGACAGTGAGGGGCACCGTCGCCTCGCCGCGGTGGCCGTCGACCATGTGTTTGCGCCTGGGCAGGTGCTGGAAGCGGAAATCGAACACAGCTTCGCCAGCCAGCCCAGCATTCCGGGCTTCAGCATGCTGGGCACGAATCTCCCCTCCGCGAGTTCGATCGACCCGAGCATCAATCTGAACAACCAGCCCTGGACGCAACCGAGTCAGTTCCGCGGCACCACGGCGACCATTCGTTTGAAGAACGACTGGGGACAAAGCTGGCGCAGCACCGTCACCTATGGCGCGCAATATCTGAAATCGAATGACAGCGCCGCCTTCCCTTCAGGCTGTGACGCCGAGGGTGTTTACGACCGGTATTGTCAGGACGGAAGTTTTGACGTCTACGACTTCCGCTCGGATGACGAGAGCCGCACAACGCGCGCCTTCCTGGCGCAACTGGAAGGCAGCGTTGAAACCGGTAGCGTGAAGCATGACATCGGGGCGTCTTTCCTGCGCAGTGTGCATTTCAGCGATCTGCACATGGCATCGTTCAACTACCCACCGGTCGGCGTTGGCAACATCAGCGGCAACTTCCCTGACTTGCCAGAGGACCCGTCGCTTCAGTATCCGAATACCGATCGCCATGAGCGCAGCTCCGAGGTCACCCTGCGTGACGCAATGCAGTGGGGCAACTGGCGCGCCTGGATGGGCGTGCGTCATAGCCAGATCCGCCGCCAGGCCATTCGCGCCGACAACAGTTTTGTGACACCCGTGCTCCACAAGGCGGTCAACACGCCGTGGGCTGCACTGGGCTATACCGTCGCGCCTCAAACGCAGGCCTACGTGAGTTGGGGGGAAGGCATCGAACTGATGTACGCGCCGCGCAACACGGCGAATGCAGGTAGCCCGTTGCCTTTGTTCAAGAGCCGTCAGACGGAGGTTGGCCTGAAGGGACAGGTTCTGGGTGCCCGCGCCACTCACCATTGGAGCGTCAGCGCTTTCCGCATCAGCAAGCCCGAAGGTGCGACGACGCCCAGCGACGTCTACGTGGTGGACGGTACATCGCAGCATGTGGGGCTGGAGGGGGCTTGGCAAGGCCGCCGTGGCCCATGGACCTGGGCAGGCAGTGCCATGCTGCTTGATGCCAAGCGCAAAGACAGCGTGTACGCCGCAAATCTGGCACCTACAAACGTGCCAGAGCGCCTGATCAAACTCTCCACCGGCTACACCTTCCAAACGCCCGCGTCCATCACGTTGCAAGGAGATCTGGTACACGAAGGGCGTCGTTGGGTGGACGTTGACAACACCACCCGAATCCCCTCCTGGACACGTATGGATCTGAGCCTGCGAACCACGCAGCAATGGCAAGGGCAAGCGGTGACATGGAAGCTGGCTGTCAAGAATTTGTTTGACAAGCGAGCCTGGCGTGAAGCTCCCACCAGCTTTGACCACATCTACCTGCTCCCGATGGCGGAGCGCACCATCACCGCCTCGGCCCAGATCGATTTTTGATCTGAATTCGTTGACGGGACGCGACAACATCTTGAGGCGCGAGAACAGAACATGCTATAGTTTCGTTCTCGGTTGATTGATGCAACGCAGACGTCAACCTGATCCCCGATAGCTCAGTTGGTAGAGCGCCGGACTGTTAATCCGTAGGTCCCTGGTTCGAGCCCAGGTCGGGGAGCCAAAATTAACGCGACTTCGTGTGCCGATGCGAAGTCTTCAGATTTGTTCCTCGATAGCTCAGTCGGTAGAGCGCCGGACTGTTAATCCGTAGGTCCCTGGTTCGAGCCCAGGTCGAGGAGCCAAAATTCGGTAGGAAATCAAAGGCTTGGAAGCAGACGCTCCCAGGCCTTTTTCCTTTGGCAACTTCTGTTTTCGTCGCGCCTGCCCGGCTCCAGAGTGCCCTGCCTCGCTGAAGGACACCTTGCCGCATCCTTTCCAATTCTTCACGGTTTGGGCTTGGCCGCCATGGCAGGCGAAGGCCGCGTCACCTTCTGGTCAAATGGGTGGAAGGCGTCGCCCACCGCATGCAGGATGCGCTTCACGTACTTGCGCGTTTCCTGATAAGGCGGCACGCCTTTGTAGCGCTCCACCTTGCCCTCACCGGCGTTGTAGGCGGCTGCCACCAAGGCCACGTCACCTTGAAAGTAGGCCAGCAGCCAGCGCAGGTAGGTGAGCCCGCCTCGGATGTTCTGGGCCGGATCAAAGGGGTTCTTGACGTTGAAACGCTCGCTGGTTTCGGGAATCAACTGCATGAGCCCCTGGGCATTCTTGGGCGACAGAGCCTGGGCGTTGAAGTTCGACTCGGCCGCCATGATGGCCAGGGCCAGTTGGGTGTCGACCTGGTAGCGTGGCGCCAGCTTGTGCACCAGCTTGAGGATGTGGCGCGGCGCGATGGACTCGTAATTGACGCCCGCCGCTGGAGACGGCTCGACCGCCTCGTTGACGGGGGCCGGGCGCAGGCATTCGGGCACCTCTTTGGTGGGGCCGCCCACCACGGTCAACATGCTTTGCGCCTGCGGGAGCCCCTGCTCGGCGGCGGCCTGAAAGAAGTAGGCGGCGGTGACGTCGTCGCGCGCGCCGCCGCGGCCGTTGGCGTACATCCAGCCCAGGTTGTATTGGGCTTGGGCGTCGCCCAGGCGGGCGCTCTGGCAATAAAGCTGGCGAGCCTGCTCAGGGTTGCGCTCAACACCCTCGCCGTGTTCGTGGGCGATGGCCAGCGTTCGCAAGGCCTCGGCCGATGGCGCAGGCGCCTCAAGCGCCCATGCTGGCGCCAGTACGGTGGCGCCGCACAAGGCCAGCCCACGGAGTATCCTCTTTGAACAAATCGGATGCATGTGTGCAGTATGCACACTTTGCTGCCTTTTGTGCAGGGTTTACCCAAGGCCTCCATTGAGACCGGACAGCACTTGCGGCGGGGGCTCAGCGCACCAGCTTGGCTCGGATCAGGGTGATGGCCTGACGGGGCACGTAGACCTTGCCGGTCTGCTCAGCCATCACGACCAGCCCTTCCAGTTCGTGGGTCCGGTCTGCGGTCAGCAGCTCGTTCTTGTGGATGGGCAGACGAACCTCCTCGTCTTGGCGGTTGCGCACCCGCAAGACCGGGTTGGCTGCCTGGGTGAGATCCAGTTCTGTCTGCAAGCCCAGTGCCGCCAGCGAAGGCGCCGCCTCGACGAACAGGCGTTCCTGAAGCGCCTGCAGGTCGAAGCCCATGACGCGGGCCATGTGGTGAGCCAGGGCGGTGTTCTCCCACAGGCCGCTCACCTGCCCAGGGCCAAAGCTGTGCATGAACGGGTCGCCGCCCGTGTGGCCGTTGGTCGTCCAGCCCACGCCGGCGCGTGAAGACAGCATGGGGCCCAGCACGTACTGCAGGCGCCAGGCTTGCGGGGGTGCGGTCTGGATGGCCTGCACTTCTTGCGCGCTCAGGTCCTCGACACCCCAGTGGCGGGCCAGCACGTCGCGAATGTGGGCCTCGGACTTGTCCTGAGCCATGAGGCGGGCCAGGCCGTCACCTGTCAGGGTGGCGCGTCGCAGCGGGGTGACCACGCTGTCGTCGTCGGTGGTGGCGTACTGCTTGGCCTCGCGTCGGCCAATGGTCAGGCCGCCATTGCCGTGGTCAGAGGTGCTGATGATGAGCGTCTGGCCATCGGCGCGCGCGAAGTCCAGCGCCACTTTGACGGCCTCGTCATAGGCGCTCAGGTCGCCGATCACGCCCGTGGGGTCGTTGGCGTGCGCCGCCCAGTCGACCTTGGAGCCTTCCACGAACAGGAAAAAGCCATGACGCTGCCCCTTCTCGCTGCGCGAGAGCACCTCGATGGCCTTGCGGGTCATCTCGGCCAGGGAGGGCTGGTCAGGGGCGAGTTGGGCACGGTCGAGGTCGTAGACCATGTCATCGGCCGCAAACATGCCGAACAGCTTGGTGCCGGTGGCGGCCTGCATCTGCGCGCGGGTGCGCACGTAGTCATAGCCCTTGCCTTGCAGCACGCGAACGAGGTCTTCATTGTCCGGCCGGGCGCCGCGGCCATCGGCCATGGGCAGCAGGTACTGTTCACCGCCGGCCAGGACCACGTCGATGCTTTGGTAGACCTGCTGCTCGCCGATGTCGCTGTAGCGACCACGATCGTGGGTGTGCGCGCTGAACGCGGCGGGCGAGGCGTGCTGGATGTTGGCAGTGGCGACCAGGCCGGTGGCACGGCCGGTGAGGCGCGCGCCCTCCAGCACGGTGGGCAGCGGCGCGTAGGCCTGTGCCGGGTTGGCGTCCACGCCTGCGATGGTCACCCGCCAGGGGGCCACGGCAATGCCCTTGTCGGTGCCTTTGCGTCCGGTGGCAAACGCCGTGCCACCTGGGGCCGAGTCGGTGATGATGGAATCGGCGCCATAGGTCTGCACGGCGCCGGTGAGGATGCCATCTGACGCCAGCCGGGCGCCCTTGACCCAGCGTGTCAGGGCCCAGGCTTCGTTGGGGGTGCCGTCGCTCATCATGAAAATGACGTTGCGAACCGGCGGCGGGGTGGCGCTCGCCTGGGTGTGTGACAGCGGCGCATGACCACAGGCGGCCAAGGCGGCGCCCAGCGCAAGCGTCAGCAGGATGCGAGGAGAGCGCACGCGCATGAGCAAACCGCCTTTCAGCGCTGCGGCGACGCCACACGAGCCCAGCTGCCGTCAGGCTGCCAGACCTCGATGACGCAGTCGGAGGACGGCACGGGGTCGATGGTGCCGTACCACTCGGAGATGGCCGCGCCGCAGGCCTGCGCCTGCTGGGCCAGGGTCTGCCAGCGGTCTTTGCTGATGCGAGCGTGCTTGCGCAAGGTCTCGCCGGTCAACAGGCTGCGAGGCGGCACGCCCAGGCGGTACACGCCGTTGCCAAGTTGGCGCATCACCTCCAGCGTCGGGGGCTGGGCCACGCCGTTCACTTCCAGGCGCTTGGCCGCTGACGGCTCGTAGCGTTGGTTCAGCGAGAACCACACCAGCGGGCATTCCACGGCCGGTGTGTCGGTCTGGTCGTGGGGCAGGATGTGCCCGTTTTCGAGGATGCGGAGCAAGTGGCTGCCCAGCGTGTAGTGCCAGGCGAGCAAGGGAGCGGAGTCTTGTTTCATCAATGCAGGGTTCAGCGCCACGGCATCACGGGCACGGTGGAGATGCTGTTGGCCGGGGCGCCGTCGATCAGCTTGCGGCTGATACCAAGGTAAACAAGCGTGCTGTGCTTGGCATCCCACATGCGCACGACGCGGGTTTCTTTGAACAGGATGGAGGTGTCTTCACTGAAGACGGTTTCGTTCTCGGGCAGCTTGGCCGGGAGTGTGATGGGCCCGGTCTGGCGGCAGGCCAGGGAGAACTGGCTGGGGTCTTCGGCCAGACCGAACGTGCCCTTGACGCCGCCTGTGCGGGCCTGGCTGACGTGGCAGGTGACGCCCGGCACCTTGGGGTCGGCAAAGGCTTCGACGCACACCTTGTGGTTGGCGCCCCAGAACTTCCACGCGGTGGTCACGCAACCCACGGTTTCCGCTTGAGCGGAGGTGAGCGATGCGAGGAGCAACAGGGGCGCGAGGGCGGCATGGATTTTCATGGGAGCATCATATTCCGCTCTGCCCCCAACTTGTCACGGTGTGGGGTCACTCGCTTGCTTTACGGTTCGTTCACATGACTCGGTCAGAATCTGCACAACCGCCTCACACCTGAATCATGATGTCTGTTCCTGCTTTCGGCGCCTTTGCGCGCTCTGCCCGCCCTGCTCCCGTCTACGCGCGCCCTGCCCTGTGGCTTGCGCTGTGGGCCGCCCTGACCCTGTCGGCCTGTGGCGACCAGGCAGACGAGGCGAAGCCGGGCAAGAAAGAGCCCACCACCGTGGGCGTGCTGGTGTTGAAGGGCGAAGCGCAGGCACTGAGCACCGAGTTGCCCGGTCGCACGGTGGCGGTGCAGGCCGCCGATGTGCGTCCGCAGGTGAGCGGCATCATCCGTCAGCGCCTGTTCAATGAGGGTGAGACGGTGAAGGCCGGCCAGGCGCTGTACCAGATCGATGCGCGGACGTATGAGGTGGCCGTGGCGAGTGCCAAGGCCGCCCAGGCCAAGGCGCAGGCGGCGGCACGGTTGGCTGCATTGAACTTCAAACGCAACGCCGACCTGGTGAAGCAGCAGGCCGTCAGTCAGCAAGTGTTTGAGGAAAGTCAGGCGGCCGTGCAGCAGACGGCGGCCGAGTTGTCTGCCGCGCAGGCTGCACTGGCCCAGGCACAGATCAATCTGGACTACACCCGCATCGTGGCACCGATTGGCGGACGGGTGGGCTTGTCCGACGTCACGCTGGGCGCCCTGGTGACGGCCAATCAGGCGGCCGCACTGACCCAGATCACGCAGCTGGACCCGATGCACGTGGACATCACACAGTCGAGCACCGAGGTGCTGCGCCTGCAGCGTGACCTGGCCGCCGGGCACTTTGAGCGTCTCCCTTCGGGTGCGGCGCAGGTGCGCATCGTGCTGGAAGACGGCAGCGTCTACCCGCATGCCGCCACCTTGAAGTTTGAAGGCGTGAACGTCAACACCTCGACGGGCGCCATCACCTTGCGCGCCCAGGTGCCGAACCCCGACCGGGTGCTGCTGCCGGGCATGTATGTGCGGGCGAGCCTGACGACCGGCTTGGTGCCCAACGCCCTGCTGGTGCCACAGCAGGCGGTCAAGCGTGAGTTGAGCGGCAAGGCCAGCGTGCTGGTGGTGACGCCAGACAGCAAGGTAGAACACCGGCCGATCGAGGTGGCCGAGGCCGTGGGGCAGCACTGGCGCGTGCGCAGTGGCGTGAAGGCCGGTGAAGCCATCGTGATGGATGGGCTGCAGCGCATCAAGCCAGGTGACACGGTGAAGACGGTGAACGTGGCGGATACGGGGGCGGATACGGAGGCGAATACGGGGGCGGCCAAGGTGACGGACAAGGCCGGGGCAGCGTCCCAGCCGGCGTCGGCCGCACGCTGAGGGCCGGGGTCATGGCGCATTTCTTCATCAACCGGCCCATCTTTGCGTGGGTGATCGCCATTGTCATCATGCTGGGCGGCGGGCTGGCCCTGCAGACCTTGCCGATCGAGCAGTACCCGGACATCGCCCCACCGCAGGTCAGCATCAGCGCGACCTACACCGGCGCCTCGGCCGAGACGGTGGACAGCTCGGTGTCGCAGGTGATCGAGCAGCAGCTCAAGGGCATCGACAACCTGCTGTACAT
>JAGNPA010000076.1 GCA_017989885.1 Aquabacterium sp. | reverse complement strand
ATACTGCCTCCCAAGCTCTTGCCATTGAGCGGCAAGCGAGCGCTCAACCTTCCTTGGCCGAACGTGTTTCGAGGCCCAAAACTCGTGCCATACTTGGCCTCATGCGGTTGAATTTCCTATCCGTTTCAATGATCAGGTCGTCCACTGCCTGCTGGAACAGTTGCAGGTTGGGCTGGTTCTCCAGCATGCGTCGGATTGCCGCCTTGTACAGAATCCGGTCGGCCTGCGCACGGGTGGCGCGCACGGCCGGGCCCTTGCTGGAATTGAGAATGCGGAACTGAATACCTGCTTCGTCAGTGGCCAATGCCATTGCGCCGCCCATCGCGTCCACTTCTTTGACCAGGTGACCCTTGCCGATTCCACCGATGGACGGGTTGCAACTCATCTGCCCCAGCGTCTCGATGTTGTGCGACAGCAGCAGGGTCTTGGCGCCCATGCGAGCCGCGGCCAAAGCGGCCTCAGTTCCGGCATGGCCACCGCCAACGACGATGACGTCGAAATGTTCTGGATACAGCATGGTGTTCTTGTGGGGCGCGCCGATGAAAGCAGGTGGCTCGCCAGATAGAGGGTAGCCGGCGATTTTACTGGCTGCCTCATTTTTGGGCAATCACTACGGGCATTGTTTGGCGACAATACGCGCATGACTAAACTTCTGATCTTCGCGGGCAGCACCCGTGAACACTCCTTCAACCGCCGTCTCGCTGCCGCCACCGCCACATTGGCGCGCACCGCAGGCGCCGAAGTGACCCACCTCGAACTCGTGGACTTCGATATCCCGCTGTACAACGCCGACCTCGAAGCGCGCGGTACACCGGCCGATGTGATCCGCCTGAAGGACGTCATGGACGCCCACCCGGCCTGGATCATCGTCTCACCCGAGTACAACGCGAGCTACACCGGCCTTCTGAAAAACACCATTGACTGGGCCAGCAGCCCGGTCAAGGGTCACCCGGTTTGGGGCGGTCGTGATCCTCTTGCGGGCAAGGTCGTCGGGCTACTCTCCGCGTCCAACGGAGCCTTGGGTGGACTGCGTTCGCTCTCCCATTTGCAGCCGCTGATGATGAATCTGCAGTGCTGGGTTGCACCCAAACAGTTTGCGTTGGGTCGGGCCAGTGAAGCGTTCAATGAGGACGGCACGTTGAAGTCTGATGGGCATCGGGTTCAGGTTCAAGGGGTCATTGACCAAGTCTTGTGGGCTGGCAAGCGACTGTCTGCTTGAGACCTCTTCTTTCGCACGCAACAGTCCCGGTGTAGATGTTTTGCTCCGTGTCCCCCGCCCTTCGGGCTCCTCCTTGACCTACGCAAAACACCCACCCCAGACCTGTCGCTGGATATTCGGCAAACGGGAAATTCAAAGACATTGACGCGCCAACACCTCCCTAGATCAGGTGGGTTGGGTGTTCTTTTTCGGGAGGTCAAGGAGGAGCGCCCAAAGGGCGCGGGGGACACGTACGAAAAAGAGTACCCGACACGCCTGATCCATAGCAAACGTTGTCAAGCGATGACTCCGGTGCAAGCCAGCACTCACATCCACAAACCGCAAGTGTTTACCCTAGCCTGTCCATTGCATGACACGCCAAGGCAACCCGCAGCGCTACGCTTGGGAAAATTTCCATCGAGGAGAGCCCCATGAACGCCCGCGCCAACTTCACCCGCATGCAGGACAGCACCCAGCAAGACTGGCAAATCATCGGCGGTGAATTCATGCAATTCACCAAGACCCTGCCTGACCGCGTGCTGGCGCATTTGAAACTGCTGGACGGTGACTATGGCGGCTTTCCGATTGACCGCTACACGCATTGCCTGCAAACCGCGACCCGCGCACTGCGAGACGGGCGCGATGAGGAATACGTAGTCTGCGCTTTATTGCATGACATCGGTGACACATTGGGCTGCTTCAATCATCCCGACATTGCTGCAGCGATCCTCAAGCCCTTTGTCTCTGACGCCAATCACTGGATGATTCAGAACCACGGCATCTTTCAGGGCTACAACTTCTTCCACCACATCGGCATGAACCGCAATATGCGCGACATGTTCAAAGGCCACGAACACTACGCGCGTACCGAAGAGTTCATAGCACTCTATGACGATCCGGCGTTTGACGGCAAGTACGACACACTGCCCATCAGCGAGTTCGAACCGCTGGTCCGTCGCGTGCTCGCCCAGCCCCGCAACACCATCTACAAAACCGACGCACTGGAAACCACGGCATGAACATCCCCTCCCTCAAAGACAAGGTCAGCCCCGAAGAGTGGCAACTGCGCATCGACCTGGCTGCTGCCTACCGCCTGGTTGCGATGTACGGCTGGAGCGATCTGGTCTTCACGCACATCAGCGCCCGCATCCCGGGCCCCGAGCACCATTTCCTGATCAACCCCTACGGGCTGATGTTTGACGAAATCACGGCATCCAGCCTGGTCAAGGTGGACCAGCAATGCAGCAAACTGCATGACACCCCCTTTCCGGTGAACCCAGCCGGCTTCGTGATTCACAGCGCGGTGCACGAGGTGCGTGAAGACGCAGGCTGCGTGCTACACACGCACACCCGCGCCGGTGTCGCCGTCAGCGCACAGAAGTGCGGCGTACTGCCGATCAGCCAGCAATCCACCTTTGTCCTGGCGTCTTTGGCGTACCACGAATACGAAGGCGTCGCCTTCCGCGACGAGGAAAAGCCGCGCCTGCAGGCCGACTTGGGGCAAGCCAATTTCCTGATGCTGCGCAACCACGGCCTCCTGACCGTGGGCAAAACCATCGCCGACGCGTTCCTTTCCATGTACGTGTTCGAGTCCACATGCCAGATCCAGATTGGGGCGCAGGCAGGCGGCGAGCTCAACCAGGTCAACCCGCTGATCGTCAAGGGCGTGGCCGAAGCCATGCGGGTACAAACCGGAGGCCTGGGCGGCGCTTTCGCCTGGCCCGCGCTGATCCGAAAGCTGGACCGGCTGGATACCAGTTACCAAAACTGATTTCACGTTACCTCGGGGCAATACGGATACCAAAATTTCCGCACGAGCGTACTATTCGTCCTGATTCATGGAGGACAGCGTCAAAGACCTGTCCTGCAAAGCCATTACTTGAGGTGCCTCTATGTCCGCAATCCCCCTGCACTCCGCAACCCCCATCGACGCCGTGCGCAACGATCTGGAAGCCACACTGAAACTGCAACGCGCCGCCTACCTGGCGCATCCCTACCCCAGCGTTGCAGAGCGCAAAGATGACCTGCGCAAGCTGCAGCGCTTTATCCGCGAAAACCGCGAAGCCATCCTGGATGCCATCAGCGCCGACTACGGTAACCGCTCACGCCATGAAACCCTGTTCGCAGAGGTCTATGGCGTGATCGAGGGAGTCGACCACACCATTGGCCAGCTGAAGAAATGGATGAAGCCGCAACGCCGCAGCATCGACCTCAAGAACTTCTTTGGCGCCAGCAACCGCGTGATTCCGCAGCCGCTGGGCGTGGTGGGTCACATCGTGCCGTGGAATTTCCCCATCTTTCTGTGCTTTGGCGGCCTGACATCGGCATTTGCCGCCGGCAACCGTTGCATGGTGAAAATGTCGGAAAACTCGCGCCATCTGGCCAAGTTGCTGATGGAAAAAATTCCTGCGTATTTCCCCAAGGACAAGCTGGCCTTTTTTGATGAAACCGGTGGAGTCGGTATCGAGTTTTCCAAACTCAAGTTCGATCACCTTCTGTTCACCGGCTCGGGCCTGACAGGGCGCGCCGTCATGGCCGCAGCGTCACAAAACCTGTGCCCGGTTACGCTGGAACTGGGCGGCAAGGCGCCCGCGCTGATTTGCGACGATTACCCTCTGCAAAAGGCCACCGAGCGCATCACCTTCTTCAAATACTTCAACGCCGGACAAATCTGCACGACAGCTGACCACGTATTTGTGCCCTCTGCCAAAGTGGATGCATTTGTTGAGGCTTCGAAGAAGCTGGTGTCCACCCGCTACCCAACCCTGGACAGCCCCGACTTCACGTCCGTGATCGACGACCGCGCCTTCAACCGCATTACCCGCGCAATGGAAGAAGCGAAGGAGCGCGGCGCAACACTGGTGCAACTGATCCCCGGCAAGGCATGGGACGCGACCACCCGCAAGATCGCGCCGCACATTGTGCTCAACGCACCCGCCGATTGCGAGCTGCGCACCCGTGAAATCTTTGGCCCGGTGCTGCCGGTGATTCCTTACTCAACGATCGACGAAGTGGTGAATACGATCAACGCAGGCCCGCGCCCGCTGGCCTTCTACCCATTCAGCAATGACAAGGGGTTGATCCACACCTTGCTGCAACGCGTGATGTCTGGTGGTGTCACCGTCAACGACATCGTGTTGCACACCGGTCAGCATGACATGCCGTTTGGTGGTGTGGGTGACAGCGGCATGGGCCACTACCATGGCTTCGAAGGCTTCATCACTTTCTCCAAGATGCGCCCGGTGATGTACCAGGCCCCGTTCAGCGCGATCAAGTTCCTGTGGCCGCCCTACGGCAAGTTCGCCACCAAGTACCTGGACTTCCTGACTAAGTGATCTGCGGCGGGTGCGCCTGCACCCGTCCTGTTGACCCCACCTTGAGAAACCCCATGCATGAGTTTGACTATGTGATCGTTGGCGGCGGCTCGGCCGGTTGTGCCTTGGCAGGACGCCTGAGCGAAGACCCCAACACGACCGTATGCGTACTGGAAGCGGGTGGCGAGGACCACTCGGTGTTCGTGCGCGCACCGCTAGGCATCATCGCCATGGTGCCGTGGGGTCTGATGAACAGCTGGCACTACTTCACCACCCTGCAAAAGGGGCTCAATGGGCGCAAGGGTTTCCAGCCACGAGGCAAGGTGCTGGGTGGCTCCAGCTCCATCAACGCGATGGTCTACACGCGTGGCAACCGCAACGACTATGACGGCTGGGCCGCACTGGGCAACCCCGGCTGGAGCTACGCCGACCTGCTGCCTCTGTTCAAGCGGGCCGAGAACAGCCACTGCTTTTCCGGCAACGAATACCACGGCAACAGTGGCCCACTGCATGTGAGTTATCTGCGCAGCCCCTCACCTGCCAACGAGGCCTTTCGCAGCGCTTGCGCCGAGAAGGGTATTCCCCTCAATCCAGACTACAACGGTACAAGTCAGTACGGCATTTCCGCCACTCAGGCCACCCAGTACAACGGCGAACGTTGGAACGCCGCGCGCGCCTACCTGCACGCCAACGCTGATCGCAAGAACCTCACCGTCTGGACTGGTTGCCACACACGCAAGGTCGTACTGGAGGGCACCAAAGCAGTTGGTGTGGAGTTCCGACGCAATGGCCAAATTCAACAATTGCGGGCGCGCAAGGAAGTGGTTCTAAGCGCCGGCGCTTATGGCTCGCCCCACGTGCTTATGCTGTCAGGCATCGGCCCACGCGACGAGCTGCAGAAACATGGCATTTCCGTAGTGCACGAACTCCCTGGCGTGGGCCAGAACCTGCAAGACCACATCACCTCCAACCTCATCTATCGCACCCCACGATGGAAAGACACGGTAGGTGTGTCGCTGCGCGGCGGCTGGGAAATCGTCAAGGCCATTTTCCAGTGGCGCCGCGAGCGCAAGGGATGGATCACCACCTGCGTCTCGGAAAGCAACGGCTTTGTCTCCACCTGCGGCAATACCGATCACCCGGACATCCAGTTTGCCTTCCTGCCCAGCATCGTAGACGACCACACCCGCAAGCTGCACCTGGGCCATGGCTATACGCTGCACACCACGCTGATGCGCCCCAAGAGCCGCGGCAGCGTCACGCTGCAAAGTGCCAATCCCTATCAAGCCCCTCACATCGACCCTGGTTTTTTCACACACCCGGACGACATGGCCGTGGCCATCAAAGGCGCCCGCATGGGTTTCGAAGTGCTGGAAGCGAAAGCCATGGAGTCTTACCGGGGCAAGCGATTGCATCCCTTTGATGTCAACGACGACCGGGCAATGGAACAATTCCTTCGCGCGACTTGTGATACCGAGTACCACCCGGTAGGCACCTGCAAGATGGGCCCAGACAACGACCCCATGGCGGTGGTTGATGCGCAACTACGGGTTCGCGGTATACAGAACCTGCGGGTGGTTGATGCGTCCATCATGCCCTTGCTCATCAGCGGCAACACCAATGCGCCGAGCATGGTGATCGGAGAGAAGGCTGCGCAGCTGATTCGCGCTGGCGCCTAAAGCCGGCCAGTCCACACCAGTCTGACAAGTCGCCCGAGTCCAGCAGACTTGCGCGGACCGCGTTAGCATGCGCTTTCTCTACTTTCAATTGACATACCGCCATGAAACTCTATTACTCCACCGGTGCCTGCTCCCTCTCTCCCCACATCGCGCTGCATGAAGCCGGCCTGTCGTTCGAGGCCGTACTCGCGCCTACCAAGACGCACAAGCTGTTGGATGGCACCGACTACTACACCATCAACCCGCTGGGATACGTACCCTTCCTGACGTTAGACGATGGCAAGAGCCTGCATGAAGGCCCGGCCATCGTGCAATACATCGCCGACCTGGTACCCGACAAGAAGCTGGCTCCGCCCAACGGCACCTATGAGCGCTACAAGCTGCAGGAATGGCTGACCCTGATCGGTACCGAAATCCACAAGACCTTCTCGCCACTTTTCTACCCCAACACGCTGCATTCCCTCCAAGGCGCTGCTGCACGTGGCCGCGGTGATGGACGAGGTGAGCCACCTGAAGAGCGCCGGTATCGACTTCGGCGCGCCGCAGGTCAACATCGACACCCTGCGCGGCCACAAGGAAAAGGTCATCGGCAAGCTGACCGGCGGGCTGGCGCAGATGGCCAAGATGCGCAAGGTGACCGTGCTGCGCGGCTACGGCCACTTCGTCGGCGCCAACCACCTGGAGGTGGAGGAAACCACCGGCACCAGCCAGGACAAGACCGGCGCCAAGAAGGTGGTGGCGTTCAAGCGCGCCATCATCGCCGCCGGCAGCCAGGCCGTGCGCCTGCCGTTCATGCCCGACGATCCGCGCGTGGTGGATTCCACCGGCGCGCTGGCGCTGCAGGGCGTGCCCAAACGCATGCTGATTCTGGGCGGCGGCATCATCGGCCTGGAAATGGGCACGGTGTACAGCACGCTGGGCGCGCGCCTGGACGTGGTGGAGATGCTGGACGGCCTGATGCAGGGCGCTGATCGCGACCTGGTCAAGGTATGGCAGAAGATGAACCAGCACCGTTTCGACAACGTGATGCTGAATACCAAGACCGTGGCCGCCGAGGCCACGCCCGAGGGCATCAAGGTGAGCTTCGCGCCCGCCAAGGACGGCGTCACGGTGCCCGAGCCCCAGGTGTACGACCTGGTGCTGCAGGCCGTGGGCCGCACCCCCAACGGCAAGAAGATCGCCGCCGACAAGGCTGGCGTCGCCGTGACGGACCGCGGCTTCATCAACGTCGACATCCAGATGCGCACCAACGTGCCGCACATCTTCGCCATCGGCGACATCGTGGGCCAGCCCATGCTGGCGCACAAGGCGGTGCACGAGGCGCACGTGGCGGCCGAGGTCATCGCCGGCGAACTGCAGGGCAACAAGGAACTGGCAA
>JAGNPA010000075.1 GCA_017989885.1 Aquabacterium sp. | reverse complement strand
GGAGGACAAGGTGGGCTGCACGTCGAGATCGAGCAGCAGCACGCGCAGGCCCGCGTCCGCGGCGAGCCCGCCCAGGTTGGCGGCCGTCGTGGTCTTGCCGACGCCGCCCTTCGTTGAAATGATGGACACGACCTGCATGGCGCTCTCCGGCTGGGAATGGGAAGTCCGCGGGAGAGCGGCTCAGGTCCGGTGGTTGAGGCGCTCGGCGATCCACTGGTCGATTTCGATCGAATCCCAGCCGACAGCGCGCACGCCCAGGCGCAGCGCCTGAGGGAACTGGCGCTTCTTCATCAGGTTGTAGATGTGGGCGCGTTTGAAGCCGGACTTCGCTTCGACTTCATCGAGCCGCAGGATGCGGCGCTCGTTCGGCGGGAGTACAGGGGTCTGCGACATGGCGGTCACTCCTGAACGCTCGGTGGCGTTTGTTGGCGTGACCTCTATTCAATAGACCTGGCTGCGGAAAGACATTGCAAATGCAATCTCCGCGATTGCACATACAAGCTGGATAACCTCATGCGCTTGCGCTACGAACGTACCTCTTAGCGTTGGCGAACTTTCCGTTTAAGGTGCGCTCAGTGATGCCCATGGTGCCGCCGTAGTGGGCGACCAATGCAGAGACAAGGGCCTCCTGCGTTTTGAAGCTGGAATAGGGCACGCCTGAAGGCGACTGGCTCAGCATCAGCGTCAACATCCCTCCAATGATGTTGAGATAGGTCGTTTCCGCCCGTTCGCTGATCTCGCATTGCTTGGATGCCAACAGCACCGAGGATTGCTTGAGTAGCGTGTCGTGCTGCTCCTGCAGTTCTCGCATCTCACGTCGGGCTTGTTCAAGCGCGGCCTGAAGGGCCAGCCGCTCCACGAGGATCGCCTGTCCTGTTTCCATGGTGATGAAAGGATGCGCCATGCGTTCGCCACGGCTGAACAGAAATCCTGGCCGGTGCTCGGGATAGTGGGTGCGCATCCAGCGTTTTAGATCGACATGGCGAACAGTCAGATCCAGAGAATTGAGCAGCTTCGGATCATTGAGCGTGATCCCGTTCTTGCCGTAGGGCAGCTCTCCGTTGAGGATGCCGTCATAGATACGTTCCGAGTGCAGCCGGCACTCATTCCATCGAGGGCAGTTCAGCGACCGAGGCAGGACACGCGGTGACGCGATCGTGGCCAGGATCATCGGGAGATACCGCAGCAACCCAGCCCATCGGATGGCCGCCTCGATGGGACGATAGAACACCTTTGATGTTGAAATGTCCTTGTGCATGTCTTCGTCTCCTTTCAGGTGCGCTACATCACCGGCTCCTTTCTTGCCCAAGGGCTGTTGTGTCGTTATGGCCTGCGACGGACGCTTGAGGCGATGCCCTAAGCGAAGGCGGAGGAGGCCATTGGCGTCCGCCGCAGGTGGCCTTGTCTTGCTTGATATGCAAGAATCGATCAGTTGCCGGCCCATCGAGCGATGAGGACGCAAGCTCGATATTGGCGCTCACGGTACCAGCGTCATAGGTGGCGCAAAGCCCATCAAGACCGATTTGGTATGGTCTGATATCCAGACGGTTCAAGACCAGCGAGTTGAAGCGTTCGACGCCCCTACGTCCAGTTGGTGACTGGAAATCAGCGGTTAGTGATGCATCGCTCCACATGCTGATATATCGACAAAGTATCTGCCGCAGTACCAGTGACCCTGCCAGGTTGCCCCAGCACATAGGAGACGGAGATGGCTGAACATTCCCATGAACATCAACATCACACATCCGGTCAGATGGGTAAGCACGGCCGACCATACGCCAAGTTCTGGGTGAACATGGTGTTGGGCCTCGTCGTCATGTACTTCGTAATGTTCAGCATGATCGACGGCGCCAGGGACTTCAGAAACAATCTCAACATGCTCTACATGGCGGTCACTATGTGGGCGCCAATGGGCATCTTCATGCTAGCGACAATGCCCGGCATGTTTCCAAACCGGCGGCTCAATCTCGTGCTGTACGGCTTGTTTGCCGTTCTCACACTCGGTTCTTTTGCCGCGACCCGTGCTCAAACCGGAATCGGCGATCGACAGTTCATCGCGTCTATGGTCCCGCACCATTCGGGAGCGATCCTCATGTGCCGCGAGGCGCAGCTCTCAGATCCGGAACTCGTCAACCTATGCCAAGCGATTTCCGATGGCCAGCGCGCGGAGATCGAGCAGATGAACCGGATTGCTGCACGCCTTCGTTGAGGCTGGCTGCCACTACACTGGCGCCGCGTTGCGCTCCGGCGAAGTTAGCCGCAGCGATGTAAAGATGAGTACTTGCGGTGTTCCGATGCCGGCGGTTGTGTCCTACAGCCGTCCAGGTGCCAGGCAGTCCACGCGACACCACCCCGCGCTGCCTGCGGAGCGAGCGCAAGTCATGATCGTCGCAAGTTGGAGTTCGATAGCGAACCCGCTCAGCAGCTGGACGCATCAGGCGTAACGACGGGTGGATGGATCATCCTTGGACGCTGGTGGAAGTGGTTGGATGAACTTTGTTGCCGAGGGCGAAAAACAAGGCTATAATTGAGTTCTTCGCTGATCACCACAGTGGAGAAAGTGATTGGGAAACAGAGACTTAGCGCTCTAGTGCATGACTCGTTTCCCGCTCCAAGGACTTCCATGGAGTTCTACAGAGATCCATGAAATGCTAAAAAAAGGGAGCTTCGGCTCCTTTTTTCGTCGGGGAGATCGTCCCCAGAAGCCTGGGGAAGTCCATTTACAGACAGCCTTTTTAAGGCCTGTTTTGGGGCCATCATCTGCTCTGCGCTAAGGCGGTACTTTTCGATGTGGCGCTCGCGTCGGGCTACGATCCGGTCTTCCGCCCGGGGAGGCGGGCGATAACGACTCACATACCGCGGCCGGTTTCGGCAAAGGCCGGCCGCACCGAGACTGGACGGCTGTGGATGTATGTGCGCGATGAGTGGCCCAGGGCAGCGCGCAGGCCCCTGCGGAGTGGTTCGAGTACTCACTGGATCGCAAGGGGTCAGCGTCCCAGGCTCATCTGCAGGACTTTACCAACGTCCTGCAGGCCGACGGCATGCGGGGCTTTGAGGCGCTGTAAGCCACCGGCCGGATCAACGAGGCAGCCTGCCGGGCGCATGCGCGGCGCAAGTACTTCGAACTGCACGCCAACACTGGGTCGCCGCAGTCGCTGCTGGCACTGGAACACATCGCTGGCCTGTCCGCCGCGATCGAGCGGGCCCTCCGAGGCCAGCCACCCGATGAACGCCGGCGAATACGCCAGCAGCGGGTAGCACCCAGGCTGAGGGCCCTGAAGAGGTGGATGAATCAGGCGCTGGTGGCAATCTCGTACAAGTCTGATCTGGGCAAGGCCGTCCTGTACTCGGCCAAGCTGGGTGGCGCTGACATGCTACGTCGACAACGGTCGCATCGAGATCGACAACTCCAGCGGCTAAGCGTGGCCTGCGCTGCGTCGCTCTGGGGAGCAACAACTATCTGTTGGCGAGATCGGAGACGGGTGGCGAGCGCGCCACTGCCATGTCCAGCCCGATCCGAACCGCCGAGCTCAACGGCCTGGATCCTCAGGGGTAGCCGCGAAACGTGCTCGAGCGCATCGCCGACTCCATCACCGCATTGACGAACTGCTGACGTAGAACGTCGCCATGCAGCTTGCCACCCTCACCGCTGGAGAACGACCCGCCGTGTTAATGCGGTGCTGGGTCGAGGTTTGCCCGCAGTCGCCCAGCCATGCAGTGTCACTGCTTCAGAATGTGGATAAGATGTATCTAGCGACACAATTTGTTTTACCAGAAGAGTGCTCGGCATATCTCCTGAAGCGATGATGCGAGGGGCTTATGCTCAGTGCGATGACTAAGGTGACTACTCGCAGGAAGCCATGTCGAAGGTCAGCATTGAGCGTATAACCAAAATCGTGCGCCTTATCCGTCGGCATGGTGCCGTGCCGATGGCTACATTCCTGGCAGAGTTGGAGGTCTCACACGCATCTGTAAAGCGTGACCTCGATTTCCTGCGAGACCGGCTCGGGTGCCCCCTTGACTGGGACCGCAGCCAGCGCGGCTGGGTCATCCGCGATGAGTTGGCCGATGGTGGCCGGTTCGAACTTCCCGGAGTTTGGTTCAACTCATCTGAGGTCTTTGCTCTGTTGACGATGCTTCATCTGGTGGAGGGCGTTCAGCCCGGCCTGCTGGACGAACACGTTGGCCCGCTGAAATCCCGCTTCCGCAGCCTGCTCGCTGAAGGCACAAAATCGGCCAAGCCGATTGAACGCAAGCTCAAGCTCATCCATTTCGCGCCCAGGAAGGTTGAATCCAAGCACTTCCAACTCATCGCCGGCGCCTTGCTGGACGGCAAGCGCTTGCATCTGCGGTACCTCAACCGTGACCGCAAGGAGCACACGGAGCGCACCATTTCCCCCCAACAGCTGGTGCACTACCGCGAGAACTGGATGTTGGACGCGTGGTGCCACACCCGCAATGCCCTCAGGTCTTTTGCATTGGAAGCCGTTGCCGACGTCCGCGTTGTGGATGAGCCCGCGCAGGAAGTCAGTCAGGATGAGATGCAGGAGCACTTCCGTAGCGGCTACGGCATCTTTGCCGGCCAAGCGGCCCACCGCGCACGCTTGAAATTCACCCCAGAGCGAGCGCAATGGGTCAGCAAGGAGACTTGGCACCACGACCAGTCAAGCGAGCTCCTCGAGGACGGCAGCTACATCCTTGAGATTCCATACTCCAACGACCAAGAGTTGTTGATGGACCTCCTGCGCCACAGCCCGGAAGTGGAGATTCTGGAGCCCCCGGAACTGCGACAGCGCCTACACGCCGCATTGTGCGATGCAGCATCGAAAAATCTTCCTGCAGCTGTTCAGTAGGTCGTTATTTGAACCAGTGCACTCGCAAGAATGCCTTCCATGCTCGACGTTTTCCGGGCTAGGAGTGCAAGATGAAAGTGAATTTCGCCCATATTCGGGAGCGTGCACAGAACGGCGGCTGGATTAACTTCGCCGTCTTCGATGCCCGCTCGTCCTCTGGCTCCCGGGACGACAACTCCCAGTTGCTGGCCCAACTGACAGCCAAAGCGCGGGGTGCGAACCTACGCGTCGACCAAGCTGCCCTCGCCTTCATGTCCGGCGGACGGCTGCAGTTCTTCGGAAGTCCGCCCCTGGTGGATTTCCTTTCTCGCAGTGGGCTCCCGGGCTGGACCCACTCCCTCAACGCGTAACCACACAGGAGACTGAAATGGCAAAAAACGACCCCGTTGGAGACAACGCCCGCCGAGGCGCTGTACGCGACCGCTCGCAGGTGTTCAATCCCACCAACCAGACCTGGACCAAGCGCGACGCCGGCAACGGTCGCTTCATGGACCAAAAGAAGGACGGCGAGCCCTTCAAGGGCGTCCGCAAGGAGCACAAGTAGTCAACACGCTGCTCGGGAGACCGGGCAGCGTTCGACTTTCATCAGACCAGCCGGGTTGACGCTCCGGGGAGTGGAATACGGAACTTGCTGATGTTGCCCTTTGCCTAGCCCGCGCAGGCACATCCCCTCGATGTGCTTGCGCTACTTGCTTTACGCGCCATGCATGTCACCTTCGGTTTGAATCTTGATGCCCGACAGGGCCCTTCGCCGCAGAGTTCCTTCAACACACCTGTTGTTGGGCGGCTCGGCTTTCTGTCTTTGTTGGAAACGTACCTTGGCTTGGCTAGACCCGAGGTCGCGGCAGCACAGCGCGTGGCGGTCTACATGGGGCATCTGCAGCGCCATGACAACGGGACTCGGTTTTACAGCGCCTCGATGAAAGTCGACAGCGTTGGCACAGCGGTAAAGCTCCTGTCCTGGCGCGATGAGTGGCTTCTTGGAGGCTGGCAGGGAACGGCACAGGCATCTCATCCTGTTCGGCTTCAAGAACTGGCCATGGTCGAGACGACCGCCTCGGACATGCCACCGGGTGAAGCTACGCGGCTGTTGTTGGTTGAACAGGCACTCAAGGCGACAGGCCCCAACCCGGTTGCCTCTGTCTCGCTTGTTGACCCGCTGGAGGATTTCCCTCTCTTGTGGCGCAGGGTGCTGGCGTGCTTGCCAGATGTGCAAGCCAGCCCTGCTGTTCCTCATGGAGAAGGAGCACTGCGTGCCCTGCAAGAAAAAGCGGTTCTCGTCATGTCGGGGCAAGAGCCGCCAAGCAAGATGTCCCCCATTGCGGACGGCAGCGTGCAGTTCGTTCGCGCACTCTCTTTTTCGACAGCTGAGCACTGGCTCGGTGCGCACGCCGCGGCCCACCCCACGGACCGGCTGGTCCTCGCGGAAAACCATGGGGACTCGCTTGACACCACGTTGGTCGCCACCGGCGGAGTCAACTGTGGCTTTGAGAACCCTAGCCAGCTTCGACCAGCTCTACAGGCACTGGGCCTGGCCTTGGAGATGTGCTGGGCACCTCTCGACGTTGGCCGCCTGGTCGACTTCCTGACCCATCCTGTTGGACCATTTAGCCGGAAGGCGCGAGCCACGCTCGCGAAAGCCGTTGCGGAACAACCGGGGATTGGGGGAGCCGCATGGGTAGAGGCCAAGAACAAGATTGCTGCGGACAAAGATGGCGCAGCTCTGGTGGCCGATATCGAGTTCTGGCTTGAAAGCGAACGCTGGCCACGCCATCAGGGTGCACCCTTGGATGCCCTGCTCGCGCGAGCCGACAGGCTCAAAGAAGCTATGCGCCGCAGGTTGTCTGGCGACCCCTTGATAGCGGCTACGTTCGCACCTGCACATCGCCAGTGCGCAGCTGTTTTCGACAGCCTCTCCGAACTTTCCCGACAAGGCGTCACGACACTGATGCCCAGGCAAATTGAACAGCTTGTGGCCCATGCAACGCCAACAGGCGCATCCAACCCTGGCGCGGTTTCACAGGTTGGGTGCATGCGCTCTGCGAACAGCGCGGCAGCTTGCATCGAGCCGGCTGACGAGGTTATCTGGTGGATGCCTTCTACGCCAATGCTGGTGCAGCAGCTCCCTTGGTCAAGCGCTGAAGTCCAAGCATTGAAGGAGCTGGGCGTCGAGCTGCGGGACCCCGTAAAACAGTTGTCGGCCCTGGCAATGCAATGGCTACGTCCTCTGTTGGCAGCCCGCAAGCGCTTTGTAATGGTGTTGCCCCCTCCAGGTCGGGAAGTCCATCCTGTACGACAACTCCTTCAACAACTCATCCCAGACTTTGAAGCGCAGGCCCTGGACCTCGATGCTGCATGTGGCAGCCAGCTTGTCGGAAGCCTGACCGAGCAGGTGGCATCGCTCCCATTTCCGGAAGTGCAACGGCATATCCAACTCCCCGGGCCGCTGAAATTGTCCGCCAATCCACAGTCTTACACGGCACTCAACGAGTTGTTCAACGCGCCCGCTCTCTTCGCGCTCAAGCGGATTGCCCGACTGAACCCAACATCCATTCTTGCAGTCGAAGAAGACAACCGCCTTCTCGGCATCCTCGCCCATCGTGTATTCGAAAAGCTCTTTGCGCATGCCGATGCCCTGACCTGGACGAACCAGCAAGCCAAGGACTGGTTCCGAACTCAGGCCGACGAGCTTCTCCGCACAGAAGGAGCCGCTCTCTTGA
>JAGNPA010000406.1 GCA_017989885.1 Aquabacterium sp. | reverse complement strand
ACCGCACTGGGCACGTCCCTGGTCAACACTTTGTTCGTGCTGGACGAGCCCTCCATCGGCCTGCACCCGCGCGACATGGACCGCATCAACGTGGCCATGCAACGCCTGGTGGACGCGGGCAACACCTTGGTGGTGGTCGAACACGACCCCGCCGTGATGCTGGCCGCCGACCGCGTCATCGACATGGGCCCCGGCCCCGGACATCAGGGTGGCCGCATCGTGTTCGATGGCTCACCCGATGAGCTCAAGCACGCCGAAACTCTGACCGGCGCCTACCTGGGCGCGCGCCGCACCATCGGCCTGGGCCTGCGCCGCCCGGTGGCCGAGAACACGCCGCGCCTGATCCTGCAAGGGGCGCGTCAGCACAACCTGAAGAACCTGAACATCGAATTCCCACTGCAGCGCCTGGTGGGGGTGACCGGCGTGAGCGGCTCGGGCAAATCGACACTGATCCAGGACATCCTGCACCCTGCCCTGCTGCGCCACTTCGGCCTGGCCACCGACTCGCCCGGCGAGCACGACGAGCTGCTGGGCGCCGACTGGCTGAGCGCGGTCAACTTCGTGGACCAGTCGCCCATCGGCAAGACGGCCCGCTCCAACCCGGCCAGCTATGTGGGCGCCTTCGACGCGGTGCGCACGCTGTTTGCGGTGACGCCGCTGGCGCGTGAGCGCAAGTACACCGCCGGCACCTTCAGCTTCAACGCGGGCACGGGACGCTGCGCCACTTGCGGGGGCTCAGGCTTTGAGCACGTCGAGATGCAGTTCCTGTCCGACGTGTACCTGCGTTGCCCGGACTGCGACGGCACCCGTTTCCGCGCCGAGGTGCGCGAGGTCACCATCGAGCGGCTCAACAAGAAGCTCAGCATCTCCGACGTGCTGGAGCTGACCGTGGCCGAAGCGGTGCGCCTGTTCGCGCAAGACGTGGACGTGGTGCGCGCGCTGCAACCGCTGGCCGATGTGGGCCTGGACTATGTGAAGCTGGGCCAGCCGGTGCCGACGCTGTCGGGCGGTGAAGCGCAGCGCCTGAAACTGGCCGGCCACCTGGTCGAGACCGCGCAGCAGGCCAGCAAGTCGCGCCAGAAGCTGGCGCGCAAGGGCACGCTCTTCATGTTCGACGAGCCGACCACCGGCCTGCACTTTGACGACATCGCCAAGCTGATGCGGGCCTTTGCCAAGCTGCTGGACGCGGGCCACTCCATCATCCTGATCGAGCACAACCTCGATGTGATCCGCGCCTGCGACTGGCTGATCGAGCTGGGCCCCGAGGGCGGCGAAGCGGGCGGCCAACTGGTGGCCTTCGGCCCGCCGGAGCAACTGCGCCTGGGCAGCACCCACACGGCTGTGGCCTTGCGCGAGTACGAACAGGCGCTGGGCCTGGAGGTGCCCGCGCTGCCTGAAGCGACCACGCGCGGCGAAGCCGCCAACGCCGCCCAGGTCTTGCAGGTGGCCGAAAAAGCCCCGGCCTACCACCTGGGCCGCGACACGTCCGAAGACGGCCCCTCGCTGCAGGCCCTCATCAAGGCCCGCCGTGACGAACGTCGCGCCCGCGCCGCCACCGCCCCGGGCCACGACAGCATCGAGGTCGTCAACGCCCACGAGAACAACCTCAAGGGCCTGAGCGTCCACATCCCGCGCGGCAAGTTCAACGTCATCACGGGGGTGTCGGGCTCGGGCAAGTCCACGCTGGCCTTCGACATCCTGTTCAACGAAGGCCAGCGCCGCTACCTCGAATCGCTCAACGCCTATGCGCGCTCGCTGGTGCAACCGGCGGGCCGCCCCGAGGTGGACGCCGTCTACGGCATCCCGCCCACCGTGGCCATCGAGCAGCGCCTGTCTCGCGGCGGCCGCAAGAGCACCGTGGGCACCACCACCGAGGTGCACCACTTCCTGCGTCTGCTGTTCGTCAAGCTGGGCACGCAGCACTGCACCACCTGCGTCGACGAAGATGGCCACCCCATCCCCGTGCTGCCGCAAACCCCCGAGGCCATCGCCGCGCAGTGGGTGCGCGACTACCGCGGCCAGCACATCGGCCTGATGGCGCCGCTGGTCGTCAACCGCAAGGGCATCTACACCGAGCTGGCCAAGTGGGCGTCCAGCAAGGGCTTCGACCACCTGCGTGTGGACGGCGAGTTCCTGCCCACAGCAGGCTGGGGCACGGCCAAAGGCCCGAAGCTCGACCGCTACCGCGAACACTCCATCGAGTTGCCGGTGGGCGACGTCGTCGTCACGCCCGAGAACGAGCCCCGCCTGCGCGAGCTGCTGGCCCAGGCGCTGGAACACGGCAAGGGCGTGGTCCACCTCATCACCGGGCTGGAAGGCCTGGCCGAAGCCCTGGCCACCGGCAAGTCCACCCTGCGCATGGGCCGCGTCAAGGTATTCTCCACCGAGCGCGCCTGCCCCAGCTGCGGCACCAGCTACCCCGAGCTGGACCCGCGCCTGTTCAGCTACAACAGCAAGCATGGCTGGTGCCCCGACTGCGTGGGCACGGGCCTGGCCCTGACGC
>JAGNPA010000404.1 GCA_017989885.1 Aquabacterium sp. | reverse complement strand
ATCACGATCGAACCCAACAGTGTGGCGACCAGCGCAATGCCCACCCAGACAAACCAGGTCCGTCCGGTCATGGCCCCCACGCGTCGGCTGTCGGTCTGCAGCCAGTAGAGGTCGCGCTCAATCGGAAAGCGCACCCACAGGCCGGGCACCCCGTTGACGCTGCCCGCCACCACGGTGTCTCTGCCCAGGCGGGCGCGCAACTCTGCCGCGATCGTGCGGGTGAAACGATCTTTCTCGAAAGGCAGGTAGGTGTCGGCAGGCTCGCTGGGCTTGAGCGTGATCGACTCGGCCTCAAACAAGGCCTTGATCAGCGTCACCCGGTTGATGCTGTCGGCGTAGCGCAGGCCTGCGCGCGACAGGTTCACCAGGCTGGCAATCTGCTGGGCGGATTGCACCGCGCGCGGCTCGAACTCCAGCGCCCGGAAAGTCTGCACCCATGCCACGATCCCCACTGTGAGCAAAAGCCCCAGCAGGATGAAGGTGCGCCAGAACAGGCTCAGGGCCAGGCGGTTTTCCGGCATCAATCAGGATCCACCATCCGGCACGAACACATAGCCCACACCCCAGACCGTCTGGATGTAGCGGGGCTGCGCCGGATCGGGCTCGATCATCTTGCGCAGACGCGAAATCTGCACATCCAGGCTGCGGTCGAAGGGCTCGAACTCGCGGCCACGGGCCAGTTGCGCCAGTTTGTCGCGCGACAGCGGCTGACGCGGGTGGCGCACCAGGGCCTTGAGCATCGAAAACTCGCCGGTGGTCAAGGCAATGGGCTCGCCATCCTTGCTCAGACGGCGCAGCGTCAGGTCAAACTCGAACGGCCCGAAGTTGACGCTCTGCGCATCCTTGGCGGGTGCTCCGGGCGCTTCCTGGGCAGGGCGGCGGCGCAGCACGGCGTGGATGCGGGCCAGCAGTTCACGCGGGTTGAACGGCTTGGGCAGGTAGTCGTCAGCGCCCACTTCCAGGCCGACGATGCGGTCCACATCCTCCACCTTGGCGGTCAGCATGATGATGGGGGTGACGTCATTGGCTGCACGCAGGCGCCGGCAGATCGACAGCCCATCTTCACCAGGCAGCATCAGGTCCAGCACGATCAGGTCGACGGTTTCCCGCGTCAGCAGGCGGTTGAGGGCCTTGGCATCTTCGGCCAGCAAGACCTCAAAACCTTCCTGACTCAGATAACGGCGCAGCAGGTCGCGAATGCGTGCATCATCATCGACCACGAGCACGCGATCCGGACGCTGATTGGGAGTGGGAGACGACATCGGCATTCCTCGAAATTTGTAACAGAGGCGGATTGTGCGCAGTTTCTGGCGTGCAAAGTCGGGATCCTGACCAGCTGTTACAAATCTTGCGGCTCTGTCTCAGTCACGTCAAGACAGTGAAACCAGCGGTCGGCCAAGGTGGCTGCTCGCGCGTTCAATCAAGGCCGTCACTCACAATGAAAGGGATGTTTTCATGTACCTGAACGCCATCAACCCTCGTTTGCGTCTCAGCCTCAGCGCTCTGACGCTGAGCCTGCTCATGGGCGCCGCACATGCCGAGGCACCCCGCCAGAACGCCTTGTCCTTCAGTGCCAGTGCCACCGAAGAGGTCACACAGGATCTGCTGGTCGTCACTCTGCAGGCCACCCGTGAAGGCAACCAGGCCTCCGACGTGCAGACCGCGCTCAAGCAGGTCATGGAGTCGGCCCTGACCGAGGCGCGCAAAGCCGCCCAAGGGCAGCCGGGCATCGAGGTGCGCACGGGCTCGTTCTCGGTGCAACCCCGCTACACCAACGCCGGGCGCATCAGCGGCTGGCAGGGGTCGGCGCAATTGGTGCTGGAAGGCACCGACACCACCCGCATCTCTCAGACCGCCGGCAAGCTCACCCAGCTCAATGTCGTCAACATGCAGTACGGCCTGTCGCGCGGCCTGCGCGAACGCCACGAAGCGGCACTGACCAACGAGGCCATCCAGCGCTTTCGCTCGCGCGCCAGCGCCATGGCCTCGGCCTTTGGCTTCAAGGGCTACACCCTGGGTGAAGTCTCGGTGTCATCGACCGAACCCGGGTTTGAACCTCGTCCCTACATGATGGCGACACGCGCCAAGACCATGGAAGCGGCCGATGCGGCCCTGCCTGTCGAGCCCGGCAAGGGCCGCCTGTCCGTCAGTGTCAACGGGCAGGTTTACCTGACCCCCTGATCGACATCAGGGCTCTGCCACACCCCGTCGCGCAAGACCTGATGGGGGGTGAACTGGGCCTTGTAGGCCATCTTGGGGCTCTCGGCAATCCAGTAGCCCAGGTACAGGTGGTGCAAGCCGAGCTCCTGGGTCTGGTGGATTTGCCACAGCACATTGAAGGTGCCATAGCTTGCGTGGTCATCGGGCTCGTAGAAGGTGTACACCGCCGACAGCCCATCGCTGAGGATGTCCACCACCGACACCATCTTCAAGGCGCCCAGCGTGCCTTCGCCATGCCCGGGCTCGCGGAACTCGATCAAGCGCGAGTTCACCTTGCTTTGCAGCAA
>JAGNPA010000405.1 GCA_017989885.1 Aquabacterium sp. | reverse complement strand
GACGACGCCAACCGCTTCTTCGCCCAGTTGCCCGGTGCCCGCCGCGTGTACGTGGCGGGTGACTTTCAGCACGGCGTTTACCCCTACAGCGACGCCTGCGTCGACCCGAAGGTAACGGCCCACCTGCTGGGTGAAACGCCTGCGCAGCGCGAAACCACCTGCCAAGGCAAGCCGCTGGAGGGAGAAGAGCCAGCCGCAGGCGCCGTGTCCGAAGCCAAGGCAGCGGACAGCACACCCCCGGTTTACAAGAACCCTGAGAAGGCGCGCGCGCTCATCGACCAATTCAAGCGGGGCCTTGTACCGCACTGATTGATTGTTTGTTTGTCTTTACAGCCCCAAGGAAAACCATGCACAACCTCTCACGCCGCCAAATGCTTGGCACCGCTGCCGCCCTGCTCGCCGGAGGCCTCGCCGCCTGCGGGGGCAGCGACCCCGACACCAGCGCGCCAGTACGGACCACGCTGCTCGTTTACCTCTTGGGTGCTGACCTGGAGAGTGGCAGCAACGCGGGCACCAACAACCTGCTGGAGATGCTGGCCGCGAAGGGCTCACCCCTCACTCGCATCGTCATCACCACGGGGGGCGCCGACAAGGTTGACCCGGCCGGTCTCGTCACCAGTTGGAAAACCGTCAAGCGCTTCGAGCTGGCGGAAGGCAAACTTCAGGAACTGGCCGACCTTGGTGCGCAGAACATGAATTCAGGCAGCACGTTGCAAGACTTTGTGACGTGGGGCGTGCGCACCTATCCAGCTGACCGCACGATGCTGATGATGTGGGACCACGGCGGCGGTTACCACGGCTTTGGCGGCGACGAAAACTTCCCTGACGGTGTGCCCATGATGAGCATGCACGCCATGGCGGCAGCGCTGCAAGCTGCCAAGACTGCCACGGGGGTCACTTTCGACTACATCGGCTTCGACGCGTGTCTGATGGCCACGCTGGAGGTTGCCAAGATACTCCAGCCCTACGCCCGTTACCTGGGCGCATCGCAGGAGCTGGAGCCCGGCCCGGGCTGGGACTGGACGACCGTGGTCGAGGCCGCATCCCGCCAGCCCGCGTCCAGCATTCCGGAATTCGGCCGAGCGGCAGCCATCGCCTACTACGATAAGCAGATGCGCAGCGGCACCGGCGGCAGCTTGGTGTTTTCTTCGTCAGAACACGTCACCTTCAGCATCGTCGATCTGGCGCGCATCCCTGCCCTGCTGGAGCAGCTGGACCAATGGGCCCGTGCGGTGCACGCCTACCACGACAGCGCTCCCAAGCAGGCCAAGACAGGCAGCGCAGGCATCTTCTGGCCGCCCATGTTCACATCCCCCCGCCAACTGACCAAGGGTGTCAGTACCGCCACAGCCGCTGCTACCAGCGCGGTGGATGACACCGTGGAGCGCTGGAAACAAGTCGCCATGGCACGTCTGAGCACGCTGGCCTTTGGGGAAAGTCCGAGCGCGAAGGACGCCCTCGACCTGGTCGACCTGGGGCAGTTTGCCGCGCTGCTATCCGAGCAGGGTATTGCCACCGGCCCCCAAGCCGCCTTGCAGAAGGCGTTGCAAGATGCTGTTCTGTTCAACATCACCGGCTCCCAGGCCCGCAACGCCAACGGCCTGAGCATTTGCTTCCCCCTGGGCCAGCGACCCGCACAGCAGCGCGCCATATATGACACATTCAACATGCCCGCCGGGTACACGGGGTTGGTGGACCGCCATACGCAACAAGCGCGGCAAATGCCTTCAGTCATCTACGTAGCGCCGCTGCAAGCCGATGATGACGTAATCAAAGGCGAAGTCGCCTCCCGGTACGGTGTGCAGCTGGCCGATCTGATGCAGGTGGAGGCCGTGAATGGCAACGTGGTCAAAGTCACGGGCACCACGCCCCTTTTCTCTGGTGAGAGCGAGCTCGGCATGGGCTACGGCACGCTCTATTTCAGTACGGAGGAGTGGTTCCAACTCGAAGGGCAGACCCTGCTGCTCTATACGCTGAGCTTGCAAATGCGGGAAGACGGTCGCCTTGGATCAGTGATGCTCGGAGCGCCTGTGCGCGTGCAAAGCCGCACAGGTAACAGTGCATCGCGCATCGTGCTGCTGCTGATCCGATGTGAGCGTGACCCGAACACCAAAGAACTGAAGGGCCACCTGATTGGCGCGCGTGACATCGACCTGAACGACACCGACGAACCTTCCGACCGTGTGGACTATCAACTCTATGCAGGAGACACGGTAGAGCCCGTGCACCTTCAGTACGATGTGCAGACCCAGGAACCTGTGCGGGATCCCGACGGCAACCTTGCCATCACCTTCGGCAGGCCCATCACCTTGACGCCGGATAGTGCCGTACGCCCTCAGCCGTTGGCCGCTGGCACGCACACGTTGATCCTGAGCGTGACCGACTTGGCCGACGAGGTGAGCTTCTCGCCGACTCTGACCGTCACCGCGGCGTAGTGGACCGGTAAATTGATCGGTCTAGGGATTGTGGCCGGTGCTACGGCTGAACAAGCCGTAGCCACGCAAGAT